>JAPPGV010000058.1 GCA_028821235.1 bacterium | reverse complement strand
TGGTCTTCCTGGAGCAGGCAGAGGCTGAGTTCGCGATGGGCGACACTCGCCAGGGCGCCGAGAAACTCTACGGCGCCGCTGTCCAGGCCATCATCGCCGCCTCTCTCCAACGCGGGTGGAAGTATGACTCGCGTCGCGCCAACAAGAATGCCTCGGTGGAGATGGCCAAGGAATATGGTGACGCCTCCCTGATCAACGGGTTCTCAGCTGCCGAGAAGCTGCATATCCACTTCCATCACGACAACATGGAGAACTACGAGATCGCCGTGGACCGCCACGGCGTCCGGGGTTATGTCGAGCACCTGTTGGCTCTCGTCGAAGAGTACGAAGGGGGCGAGGAGTGGGAGCGACCTGAACCTCTCGAGTGATGCCGCCCCCTCGGATCGGCTCGCTCAGTCGCTGGGGAATCGACCGCTCGGATCGCGCTGGGCTACGAGGTCTGTCCTTCCGAGCATCGGGCGGCCTGAACGAAGGCCTGGGCTCGGGCCGGGTCCACGGGGCGGCGGACATCGCCCTCCTCCTTGATGGCGGTGCCCACGATCACGCCGTCGGCGGTCCGGAGCACGGAGGCGACGGATACCTTGTCGACTCCGGAGCCCACCAGCAGCCGGGTGTCGGGAACCGCCTGCCGGACCTGCCGGAGCATGTCCTCGTCCGCCGGGAGGCCGGTGCCGCGCCCGGAGAGGATGATGCCGTCCGCCATACCCCGGTCGCGGAGATCGGTGGCGGCGTCCTCGAGGCAGAGGCCGGGCGGGGGAGTGGCGTGCTTCACGAACAGGTCGGCCAGCACCTCGATCTCGGGGTTCAGCGACGCCCGCAGCCGGGCCACACGGGCCGCCTGGCCGACGATCGGGCCCTGGTCGGTGTACATCATCGACGACAGGACGTTCACCCGGATGAACCGGGCATCGCAGGCGGCGGCGATCGAGAGGGCGGAGATGGCGTCGTTGCGCAGCACGTTGACCCCTACCGGAATGTCCACCGCGGCCCGGACGGCGGCCACCACTCGGGCCAGGGACGCCACGGTGATCGGTGGCACTCGATCGGCGAAGAACGGGGCGTCTCCGTAGTTCTCCACCAGGAGCGCATCGAAACCGCTCTCCTCGAGAAGGATCGCGTCCTCTACGGCGCGCTCCACGATGGCCCCTGTAGGCGGGAGGTAGGAAGGCGAGCCGGGGAGTGGTAGGGCGTGGACCATCCCGATGAGTTGGCGGGAGGCCATCAGAAGATGCGCATCTCCTGGAAGGCTATGTCGGCCATCTCACCCTTCAGGATGACGTTCTCGGCGTCGTCCGGATGGAGCCGTCCGACCGCTACCCGGCAGATCTCCCCGGCCGGACCGCGGATGAGCTGGTCCGTGTCCTCGGGGCCGGCCACGTACTTGGCGTACATTGGTCCGATCCCCTCGATCCGGACCGGTTCCGTGTACTCGTACCCGGCGAGGTCGAAGGCCCATGGAAGGGTCATGTGGGCGAACCAGATGACATGGCGGAGGCGATCCGTATCCTCGGGCTCCTCGTCCATCGCCTCGTAGATGTCGAGGCCGTGGGCCCAGACTTCCGCCAGTTGGAGGGTGGCGAAGGTCTTGGCGGACATGTCCGAGTACACCCAGGGGACGCGGTCGGAGGCCGAGGCCCTGCTCATGGCGTCAACCACCTGTGCCCTGCCGAGCCGCCACCACTCGATCACGTCCTGGGGGCGCATCTGCCGCCCTCGCTCGACACCGACCTCGGCCATGTCGTCGACGCTCTCGTACTCGTCAAGATCATCGAGCATGGCCCCGTCCTCGGCTACGGCGTTGTAGGCGTACTCCTGGAAATGAGCCAGATGGGAGATCGTGTCACGGATGGTCCACTCGTCGTGGGGGAGCCGGATGTTCCACTTGTTGACGGTGATCCTCTGGAGGAACTGGTCGAGCTGTTGTTGCTCGGCAACGAGATCAGACAATACTTCCCGCATGGTGCCAAGTTTACCACCGCGTATCCGCAATCGTTCTGCCCGCGACGCCCTTCCCTCCGGCCCGCCGGCGGTTGGGCCGGCCTCTTCCGAAGAGGGAGCCAAGCACCCGGGATCGACCGGTGCGGTCGCTTGATCAGGCCATCCGTGATCGGGTCCGGCGTCCTCAGGCCGTGTGCGGCCTGGGTAGTGGACCCTCGAACCCCGGGGTCTCGTAGACGTAGCTGTTGAGCCGGTCGACCAGCAGGCGCAGGCGTCCCAGGCTCCGCCGGTCGAACCACATCGCCAGCCGGGCGCAGTCGAGCGCGTCTCCATCACGGATCTCGGCTTCCGAGGGACCGATGGCCTCGATCCGTCCCCGAGCGAGGACGTCGGCGAACTCCTCGTTGAGGTCTTCCACCTGCCTCTTGGTGGGGGCGTGTCGTAGCCGGAGCACCAGCCGTCCGTCCACGTAACGCTGGGAGTGATAGTTGGCGTAGAAACGGCAGATCTCGTCAGCCGCGGCGGCTGCGTCCTGGGCGAGCACGAACAGGTTGGCGTCCGCGGGGCTGATCATCCCGTGCCCTTCCAGGCGCTCGCTGACGAACGCCTGCCACGAGGACCAGTAGGAATCGCCCGCCTCCATCAGCACGACCGGCTGGATGGGCGCCTTCCCGGTCTGGATCAGCGTGAGGAGCTCGAAGGCCTCGTCCATGGTGCCGAAGCCGCCCGGGAAGATGGCGAAGGCGTGGGACTCCTTCACGAAACCCAGCTTGCGGGTGAAGAAGTACTTGAAGTTGATCAGCCGCGACCCGGATATGTAGGAGTTGGGCGCGGCCTCGAACGGCAGCCGGATGTTGACGCCGAAGGAACCCTCCCGGCCGGCGCCCCGGTTTCCGGCCTCCATGATCCCGGGGCCGGCGCCCGTCACCACCATCCATCCCCGGTCCTCCCACATGAGGCGGGCGAAGTCACGGGCCAGCAGGTAGTCGGGATGGTCGGGCGCGGTACGCGCCGATCCGAAGATGGTCACCTTCGGGGTCTCGGCGTAGGACCTGAACACCTTGGAGGAGTAACGCATCTCCTTCAGGGCGCTGTTGAAGAGCTTGATCTCCCATCGGTCGGCCCGATCCCGGTGGAGCTTGAGGGCGGTCGTCATGAGTTCGGCGATCAGATCCTGGTTCTCGCCGTCCCCGGCTCGAGCGACGAGATCGCGGATCGTCTCGTCCAGTCGCGGGTCTCCCATGCTGTATCGGGCCATGCTTCCTCCGATGTTCGTCTCCCAAGCTAGCGGTGTCTCAGCTCGTACCGCTCAGCGCCAACCTTCCGCCAATGCCAGGCACACTCCGTCGAGGATGTCGTAGCCGGTGACAGTGATCTGCTCCAGGCCGAGCACCTGGAGGGCGGTCTCGGCGACCACGGCGCCGCCCAGGATCACGGGCGCCCGTAACGGGTCGAGGCCGGGGATGGCCCGCTTCTCTTCGAGCGTGAGCCTGCCCAGCCAGGACACCATGCCCTCGAGGTCGGTCAGGCTCAGGCTTGCGCCCTCGACGCGGGCCGCATCGAAGCGGTCGAGTCCCTGATGGATGGCCGCCAGAGTCGTCCACGTGCCGGCCGTGCCCAGCGCCTCGGGCCGGCCGGCGAATCCCGCTGACCGCATCGCTTCGGCGGCGGTCCGGCGGGCCGCGGCGAGGTGTGCGGAAACGGCCGGGTGGGCGGGCAGGCATCGTTCGGTGAGCCGGATCGATCCGATGTTCACCGAGACGCCGCCGTCATCGGTCACGATCTCGGTGCTCCCTCCGCCGATATCGACCACCACCATCCGGCCCGGGTCGCCATGCCGGGCGGTGGCGCCCCGGAAGCACAGATCGGCCTCCTCCTCGCCGTCAATGACGTCGGGACGGAAACCCAGCGCCTGCCGGGCGGCGGCGAGGAACTCCTCACGGTTGACGGCATCACGGGTGGCGGCCGTGGCGACCGCCCGAGAGGCCGTGACGCCGGCCGATCCGATCCGTCGCCCGTATCCGGCCAGCACCAGGACTGTCCGCCCGATCCCTTCCGGTGTCAACCGTCCTGATCGGGTCGAGTCCCGCCCCAACCCGGTCACCTTCTCGATCCGCTCCACGTCGGCCATCCCGTCGCGACCGACGTCGGCGATCAGCAGCCGGGTGGAGTTGGTGCCGATATCGACCGCGGCGAACCGTGGCACCGGCCCGAGTACCGCTCTAGCCGCCGAACGGCGGGTCGGATGGTCCTTTGCGCACGCAGGCCGCCCAGACCGTCTCGTAGTGGTCGATGTCGTAGGCATCGATGTGGGGGAGCACCATGGCTTCCCAGGCGGTGCGGAGCGGGTCCTCCCACCGCTCGTACACCATCAGGCCCACCGGAAGGCGGTCGAGAACCGTGCGCAGGCTGATCGGGGTCTCCACCCGGGTGCCCGGGTCGGTCGAGAGGAACGACCGGTTGATCTCGGTGGCCAGCCTGCTGATATGGCGCACGTATACGTCGCGCATCGAGGGGTAGCGGCGGTCCAGCATGGCCTCGATCTCGGAGATGTCGGGAAAGTCCTTCTCCCAGATGACCCACCGGTCGGCGAATGCCTTGTTGAGGGTCTGGGTGCCGGCGTAGTCACGCAGGTCGGTCGGGTTCATCGTTCCGAACAGGCGGACATCATCCCTGAGCGGTACCGTCTCGCCGGTCGGGAGGTCGAGCGCCGCGTAACGGTCGAGCAGGCCGTGCAGGGCGAAGAGGGTCTCTGCCCCGGCGGCGTTCAACTCGGACAGGTTCACCAGAGCGGTTCCTCTCAGCGCCCGGGTGATGTCACCGTCCTCCCAGCGGCTCTCCGTGCCGCCGAGGCCGTCTCCGTAGAGCTTCACCGAACCGATGAGGGTGATGTCGCGCACCTCGCCGGTCAGGGGGATCCGGTAGTAGGGGAGGCGCAGCAGGGCGGCGAACTGTTCGATGTCGTGATCCTTGCCGGTCCCCATGTGCCCCCGCACGGCCAGGTGGAGCGGTACGGTGCCTTCGGGCTCCTCCCGGCGGATCTTCTCCACCTGGGCGAAGCGATACAGCATGCCGACGTCGACGTAGTGGGGGTCGGGCTCGGGGATCTTGTTGATGCGCTGCTCGTAGTCCCGCACCTCGGTCCTGGGAACCACCACCGTGTCCAGGGTGATGGGCCGGCCGTCTCCGGTCGGGTCGGTGAACGTGACTTTCGCGGGTTGGTCAGGCACTGCGTAACTCCGGCATTAGGGGGCTGCTCGCGGTTTGCTGGCGTCCGGCCCGGATCCACCAGGTGTCCTCCCCGTCCAGGGCCAGGCCCCGCCGGAGCGCCATCCGTACTCCGGCCACCATGGAGTTGGCCAGATCGTCCGGACGGGAGATCACCTGATGGTGACGGTAGGCGGAAACCACCGTATCGTCTCCCACGCCGATCCCCAGAACCGTAGTGCCCCGCCCGTCCACTTCCTCCACCGACCGGGCCAGGGCCTCCACCGACCCCCTGGTCATCCCGTCGGCCAGCACCACCAGCACCCGGACCCGGGCGCCGTGGTTGACCAGCCGCCCGGCCGCGTAGGTGACGTTCAGCTCGTCCACGTTGGCGCCCTTCTCGAACAGCGACACGGGTGGGGCCTGGCGCGGGTTGCGCCGCGCTTCGATACCCGCATCGCTCGCATGGGCTGCTGTCCAGAACAGTCCGGCGAGAAGGTCGTCGGATCGCCGCCAGGGTTCGTGGAAGGCCGACAGCACGTAGTGGTTGACAGTGGAGGTGAGGCGATCGGCTGCTGCTCCGTGGCTCTGGCGCAGCTCGCTGATGGCGGCTGCCCGCCGGCGGGAGTAGGTCCACTCGGTGTCGTCCACCTGGGCGACGAAGGCTCGGTTGAACAGCGCCACCTCGAAGTCCACCCGGAGTTCGTTGCACATGGCGGCCAGGGTCCACGCGCCGAGCATGGCGGCCGCCAGACCCCAGGGCCGGCGGTCGCGCGGCGCCGACAGCCGCCGGGGCTGGAGCATGGAGGCCGATCCGTCCACCAGCACGCTGACCGCGTAGGAGCGGCGGGTGGAGACGGACCGGCGCTCGAACATCCGCTGGTAGAGGCCGCCGCCCAGGAGCAGCGCGGCGTGGGGTGAGAGGTCACCGGCGTCGAAGCCCGATCTCAACCCGCGGCGCTGGTTGGCGATGAACAGGGGATGCAGCTCGCCCCCGACCTGTCTCTGGTCGACGTTCCAGTCGCGGGCCGCGTTGACGAGGGCGGTTCTTCCCCGGTCGGAGAAATTGCGGAAGGAGTCGGGAACGCGCGCCACGGCCAGCTTGCCGCTCTGGCCGTTCGGGAGATAGATGACCGGGGCCTGGCTGACCATCAGCAGCTGATCGGTCCCTTCACCGGCGGTCCGGTCCAGCCTGGCCGACCTGAGGTCGAGGCCGCTGGGATCCTCGGCCCCCCGGCGGATCTCGTTGTAGTGGTCGGCGTCCTGGACGGCGGGCGAGAAGAGCCTGACCCGGTCCAGGCCGTCTGTCATGGCGTCCTTCTCCGCCTGTTCACGTTCCTGGCGAGCCTGGGGTTGGTCGTCGGGCGCGCTCTGCTGTATCAGGCTGTGCGCCTTGGCGATGGCGAGGAGCTGCATCGCCAGATCAGCGGTGTCCCACGGGTGAGCGGCGACCGATGCCTTGTCGAGAACGGCGCGGGAATCCGCCCAGGCAGCCCCGGAACGGGAGTCGAGGAGCCGTTCCAGCCGGTCGGGGGGGACGTATCCCCCCACGGACATGAAGCAGGCGATGGTGAACCGGGTCAGAGGTCCACTACCCGCCAGCGCTCCCCGCAGGGACGACCGGTAGAGGTCCTCGAGGACGGAGCGGGCGCCCGGATAGGCCTCCAGGCCCTGACGCTCCTGGCGGGCGTCCTCAATCGCGAAGAAGAGCGCCTCGGCCGGGGGGCCGCCGGCCCGGTCGAGGGCCTCCAGCAGGGTGAACTCCTCGCCCTCCTGCGGACCGGGCAGGTCGTCCTGGAGCCAACGGTCCGGTAGGGGCCGGCACTCGTCGAAGTCGGAGGAGACCAGGTGGATCACCTCGTGGAGTGCCGAGGCGAGGGCGGTCTCCTCGGCGGTGACGGGAGCCCTCCGCCCGTAGGCGGCCTGGAAGAGTCCGGGGTCGATCACCACCTCGTGCTCGGACGCCTTGCTGGTGGAACCGAGCGTCACCCGCAGTTCCTCCCTACCGGTCAGGGTGCGTGCGACCCGGGTCACCGCGCCCGCCACCCGCTGGTACCGGCCGACCACCGACTCGATGGCGCGTTCCTCCGGGGGCAGGATCTCGGTCAGCAGCGAGCGATCTCGAAGTGTCACAAAGCTCTATTGTCGCAGGTCCGGACACATGTGGCGCCGTATGAGTGTTCTGCTTGCCGAACAGCCAGGCATGTTCCTCGCTGTGTTCCGCTTCCTTGACGGACCGCTCGTTCAGGCCACGACCACGGCCAGCATGCCCACCAGGATGAGCGCCGAGGGCACGAGCGTTCGCATCAGGTCAGCGCTGGGACCGGCGGGAATCCGCTGCCAGGCCCACACGATGAGCATCCCCGCCACCAGGCCGCCCACATGTGCTTCCCAGGCGATCCCGCGCACCAGGAGGGGCAGCGCGAGGTTGATAGCCAGCAGGAGGAGGAGCTGGCGGAAACGGGCGGCGCCGGCCGGGGTGTGGCGGAGCGGATAGGTTCCCACCAGGACGGCGCCGAAGAGTCCGAAGATGGCGCCCGAGGCCCCCACCGCGGCGCCCTCCGACAGGTACTGGAACGTCACCCCTCCCGCGACCGCGGCGGCGAGGTAGAGCGCTACGAAGCGGACGGTGCCGGCCGTCCGCTCGATGTACGGACCGAACACGTAGAGCGCGTACATGTTGAAGACGATGTGGAGGACGCTGCCGGTCGAGTGCAGAAACGCGGCGGTGATGACCCGCCACCACTCGCCGGCGCTGACGGCCGGAGTTATGTGGGCGTAGTCGATGGTGAACCGGACGTTCAGGCGCTGGGCCAGGTAGGCGGCCACCGAGATCACGATGATGGTGAGGACCGCCGGGGTGATGCCGGAGCGGATGCTCCGGGCGGGCACGACGCGGGTCGTGGCGCCGGCGCACTCCGGGCATCGCTGGCCTACCGGTGAATCCCGGGAACAGTCGCCGCAGATGTGCCGCTCGCAACGCGAGCACCGCAGGTACGTGACCCGGTCCCGGTGCCGGTGGCAGGTGGCCGGGCCGGCTGCGCCCGACGTTCCGTCGTCCATGCCGTCCATTGTACGGGCAGGGTGACGAGTACTCGATGGGCCGTTTAGCTTGTACCATCCCCGCCCATGCAAGTTGAGATTTCACAGACGTCCACGGGGTTGACGGTGCTGACCGAGCCGGTCCCGGGAGTCAGGTCGGTAGCGGTGGGTTGCTGGATAGACACCGGTAGCAGGGATGAGCATCCCGGCGAGGCGGGAGCGGCCCACTTCCTCGAACACCTCCTCTTCAAGGGCACCGAGGAGCTGTCGGCCCGATACATATCCGAGACGTTCGACGCCATCGGCGCCCAGAGCAACGCCTTCACCTCCAAGGAGTACACGTGTTTCTGGGCCCGCATGCTCGACAGCGAGTTGGCGACCGGCATGGACCTGCTGGCGGAGATGCTCCAGCGTCCCGCCTTCCGACCGGAGGAGATCGATTCCGAGCGCAACGTGGTGATCGAGGAGATCAACATGAACGAAGACGACCCTTCGGATGTGGCGGGGGAGACCTTCATGCGGACTCTCTTCCGGGGGCATCCGCTGGGCCTGCCGGTGCTTGGTACCCGCGAGTCGATCGGTGGCATGACCGCGGCGGATCTGAGGGGTTACTGGCAGCGGCGCTACGGAGCGGGGACCGCGCTGGTGGCGGTGGCCGGCAACGTGGAACACCGGGACGTGGTGGAGATGGTGGAGCACCGGTTCGGCGCCTGGGAGGCGGCGGACGGCACCCATGACCTCGCCCCACTCCGGGTGGACCCGACGGCGAGCGTGGTGGAGCGAGACACCGAGCAGGTCCACCTGGTCTTCGGAGGCGAGTCGATGCATCGCACCGACGAGGGCCGGGTCGTCGACGGCGTGATGCATCACATACTGGGCGGCGGAATGTCGTCTCGCCTGTTCCAGAAGATCCGCGAGGAACGCGGCCTGGCCTACGCGGTTCACAGCTTCGCGATGCGCTTCGCCGAGACGGGCGGCTGGGGAGTGTACGTCGGCACCACGCCGGCCAATGCCCATACGGTCATGGAGATCCTGGTCGAGGAGATCGAGCGGATGATCACCGACGGTGTGACGGCCGCGGAACTGGACAGGGCCAAGGGACACATGCGGGGCGCCCTCGCCCTCTCCATGGAGGACACCAACACCCGGATGATCCGCCTGGGGCGCAACCAGCTGTTCGGCCTGCCCCACCTTCCGCTCGATGAGCGCCTGGCCCGGGTCGAGGCCGTCACCAGGGCGGACATCGAGGACATCGCCGCCCGGAACCTGACGGGTCCCCGCGTGGTCGGCGCCGTCGGTCCGGTCCCGGCCCGCGAGTTCGAGGGATACCTGTCGTGATCTCGGTCGGGATATCGGGCGCTCCCGGAAGGATGGGACTCCTCTCGCAGGCGGCGATCGAGCCGGTGGAGGACCTGGTCGTGGGCGGTCTGTACGCACCGGGCCATGACGGTGAGCGGCTCTCCGGGGGGATCTGCTCGGACGATCCTGAGGACTTGCGCCGGTGTGACGTGATCCTTGAGTTCACCCACCCGGAAGTGGCTCCGTTCAACGTCCGCCGGTGGAAGTCCTTCGGCGCACATGTCGTGATCGGGGCCTCGGGCTACGACTCCTCCCGCATCGCCCGGCTCCGGGACGAGTGGGCGGGGAGCGATCGGCGATGCCTGGTGGTCCCCAACTTCGCCCTGGGCTCGGTGCTGATGATGCGGTTCGCGGAGATGGCCGCACCGCTCTTCGCGGTGGCGGAGATCATCGAGATGCACCACGAACAGAAGCGCGACGCACCCTCCGGAACCGCTCTCAACACCGCAGCCCGCATGGGACGGGCCCGCCGGGAGGCGGGTATTCCACCGAGCGATCGGGGCCGGGAGCTGGAGGACGGCGCCCTCGGCGCCGACGTCGAGGGCATTCCCGTCCACTCCGTCCGGGCCCCGGGCCTGGTGGCCCACCAGGAGGTGATCCTGGGTGGGGTCGGCGAGTACCTGACCATCCGCCATGACACCACCGACCGCTCCTCCTTCGCCGCCGGGATCGTCCTGGCATTGCGGTCGGTTTCCTCGCTGGAGGAGCCGGTCACGGTGGGTCTGGACGGCCTGCTCGGCCTCTGATCACCGCTCGGGAGCGGCGGTGCCGGACATCACGGCTGGCGGCTGTCGAGGTCGATCCAGTACACCGCGCCCCGCGCTACCACGGCGCAGATCGCTCCATCCGCTCGGCTGTGGCGAGAGCGTGCCTCTCGGTCGGCCGCTCGCCGACGGCGAGCGCGGCGTCGGTCACGAGCTGCTGGCCGAAGGTCGTGGTGGTCTGGGCCGAGTGGCGGCGGAGTTGGTCGGTCACCCACCTCGAGAACGGAACGCCGAGGTTTTCGATGATCGGCACGACGTCGTCAGGCACGCTGATCGTTTTGTCCGGCATGTACGTATTCTGTGATGCAGTCGCAAGCCGGACCCAGGCGAGCGGCACGAGTGGTGGTAGTTTCCTATGATTGGCCCGAGCGGTAATCGACAGGACGGCTTCCAGGCCGGCCACCCGCGAGAGGATACGGAACTTGGCCCTAACTGCCGGCTTGACCACCGCCATGATTACCCCTTTTACCGGCGACGGGTCGGTTGACTACGGCCGGATGGCCCGGCTGTCGACCCACCTGGTGGAGAACGGTCACGACGGCCTGCTGGTCACCGGGACCACCGGCGAGTCGCCCACCCTGTCCGACGCGGAGAAACTGGCCCTGTACTCCACCGTGGTGGAGGCAGTGAGAGGCAAGGCGGCCGTGATCGCCGGAACCGGAACCTATGACACCCGGCACTCGGTCGAGATGTCCAAGAAGGCGGCCGATGTAGGGGTCGACGGCCTGATGGCGGTCACCCCGTACTATTCGAGGCCCAGCCAGGCCGGCCTGCTGGCCCACTTTCACGCCATTGCCGACGCCACCGATCTTCCCCTCATGATCTACAACATCCCCAGCCGCACGGCCCGGTTGATCGAGGTGGAGACCCTCGCCGAGATGGCGCAGCATCCCAATATCGCGGCTACCAAGGACGCGGTGGGCGACCTCGAGTTCACCAAGGCCAGCATGGAGTTGGTGCCTGATGACTTCATGGTGCTCTCGGGGGATGATTCGGCCACCCTGCCGATGATGGAGTTGGGTGGTCAGGGCGTGGTCTCGGTGGCGGGTCACCTGGCCGGCCGCCAGATCAAGAGGATGATCGAGGCCCACCGGGCCGGTGACACTCCCGAGGCGTGGCGCCTCCACGAAGGGCTGATGCCCCTGTTCGACGCCTGTTTCATCGAGCCGAACCCGATGCCCACCAAGGCCGGTTTGAACGCCCTCTGGGAGCCGGTCGGGGATCCGAGGCTCCCGCTGGTCCCGGCGTCGCCCGAGACCCGCGACACCGTGGTCGCCGCAGTAGGCCGAGCGCAGAGGTTGTGAGCGTCCGGGTCACGTTCCTGGGGGGTCTGGGCGAGATTGGCCGCAACTGCGCCGCGGTCGAGATCGACGGTCAGATAGCGCTGGTCGACTGCGGCCTCATGTTCCCCGAAGAGGACATGCGGGGGGTGGACCTGGTACTCCCGGACTGGCGGTGGCTGGTCGAGCGCCGGGAGGACGTCCGGTGCGTGGTGCTGACCCACGGCCATGAGGACCACATGGGCGGCCTCGGCTACTTCCTCTCGGAGGTACCGGTCCCGGTCTTCGGCACCGAGCTGTCGCTGGCCATCGCGGCCGGGCGGGTGGACGAGATGGGAGTCGAGAGGGATTTCCGTCCCACCCCGGACGGTCAATGGGTCACTGACGGGCCGTTCAGGTTCCAGCTGATCCCGGTTTCCCACTCGGTTCCCCAGGGGAGCGGGGTCGTGTTCGACACGCCGGAGGGCCTCGTCCTCCACACAGGGGACTTCAAGCTGGATCCGACGCCGATCGACGGGCGCCGCTCCGACCTTCCCAGCTTCGGACGGTTCGGGAATCAGGGCGTGCGCCTGCTGCTGTCGGATTCCACCAACGCCGAGCGGGCCGGATTCGTGCCTTCCGAGAAGTCGCTCGAGTCCCCCATCCTCTCCATCGTCCGGCAGGCGCCGGGCCGGGTCATCAGCACCTGCTTCTCCAGCCACCTGCATCGGGTCCAGCAGCTGTCCGACGCCGGCGTGGGCGCCGGGCGCTACCTGAGCTTCATCGGCAGGTCCATGGAGCGCAACGTGGCGATCGGGAGGGACCTGGGCGTTCTCCACATCCCCGAGGATCGGGTGATCAGGATCAGCGAGGCGATGGACCTGCCGGCCGAGGAGGTCATGATCATCACCACCGGTTCGCAGGGGGAGCCCTTCGCCGCGCTGTCGCTGATGGCCGTGGGACGCCACCGCTTCGTGACCCTGAACCAGACCGATACGGTCCTCATCTCGGCGACGCCGGTTCCGGGCAACGAGACCGCCGTCTCCAAGGTCATCTCCGACATGATCCGCCGGGGCGCCACGGTCTTCCACGGGGGGAACGCCAACGTGCACGTGTCCGGGCACGCGTCGTCCGAGGAGCTCAAGACGTTCATCAACCTGATCCGTCCCGATGCCTTCGTGCCCATCCATGGCGAGTACCGCCATCTGCGCGCGCACGCCGACCTCGCCATCGACATGGGTGTCCCGGACGTGCTGGTCCTCGAGGACGGCGATGCCGTGGTCCTGGACGGCGAGTCCACCCGGGTGGAACGTGATGTCGTCGATGCGGGATACGTGTACGTGGACGGCTCGGGGGTGGGGGATATCCAGCAGGGTCTCCTCCGGGAGCGGGCCCGGCTCAGCGATGACGGGGTGCTGGTGGTGGTGCTCCTCCTGGACGGGGAGGGCGAGGAGTTGGTGAGGGTTCCACAGGTGATGAGTTACGGGCTGATGACCGAGCCCCTACGCGTGATGGACGATGTGGCCGAGGCGGTGATGACCGCCGCCGACCAGCATCCTGAGCGGTTCTTCCGGGATGTCGACACCGCCGTCCGCCACGCGGCGCGCCGGGTGATCAGGAACGAGATCCGCCGCAAGCCGGTTGTCGTGCCGGTGATCACCTATGTGGACTAGTTGTTAGTCGTTAGTTTCTAGCCGGTAGTTGCTGGTTGCAGTGGCCGGTGACCACTGTCCACAGCGATAGCCGCCGGTGTGGACTGGGATTGGTGTAGTCTGGTCGGCTACATGGCCAAGGCGACATCCACCCGTGGGGACACGGGGCGGAGACGGGTGTCACAGGTACATGCGAATCGTAAGAGGACGGAGCCGCGCAAGGCGCGCTCCGGACCGCGCCGGGGCGCCGCCCCCCGCCGGGCGTCTGCGCCCAGATCGGCCAAACCTCAAGCCTCCGGCCGTACCGCGCGGCAGGGTCGGCAGGCAGGCCCGTCCAAGCGGGCTCCGCAGGGCCGCCGAGCCGAGCCTCGCGTGTCGGTCTTCGCTCTGCTCTACGAGCGCCTCCGCTTCGGGATCGGACGCCAGGCCCACCACCTGATCGGCCTCGGGCTCGCGCTCGCCGGCGTAGTGGTGGCCCTCGCCTTCTTCCAGTCCGCAGGCCCGCTGGGCCAGCACATGCTGGATGGGCTCCGGTTGCTGCTGGGCATGTGGGTCTACCTGGCGCCCCTGGTCCTGCTGGGCCTGGGAGGTGCTCTCCTGCTCGGTCGCGCCACCGATGGCCACCGTAGGATGGTCTTCGGCGTTGTGGTCTGGCTGGTGGGGTTGGTGGGGCTGTTCCATCTCATGACCGGCAATCCGGCCCTGGCCGGCGGTACCGAGGGCGTGAAGCAGTCGGGCGGGGTGATCGGGTCGCTGGCCGCCTTCCCGCTGGAGCGGATGCTCGGGTTCTGGGGTGCTTTCGTAGTGCTCGTGGTGGTGGCGTCCGGCGGGGTGATGCTCGCCATGCGGGCCTCCATCGGTGAGGTCCTGGTCGCGTCGGGGGAGTTGAGCGTCTATGCGGTGAGGGTGATCCGATCACGGCTGAGCGCCGCTCGTGTCCGCTTCGCCGGCATCGCAGGGGGGTTGCAGCAGCGTCGCAGGGCCCGTCCCGCCGAGGTGTCGAGACCTCGCCGGCCGGTCCGTCCGCCGCAGGCCGCTCCCGCGAATGCCGCCGGATCGGACGAGGTCAAGGTTGCCAAGCGTCCCGATGCGGGCGCTTCGAAGGCAGGTAAGGCGAAGCCGGCCGGGCGCCGCAAGGCGCCGAAGAAGCCGGCCGCGGCCACGACCGCACCCGATGCGGGCGGGTACCGGTTGCCTCCTCTCAACCTGCTGGACACACCCAGAGCCGAGCAACGGAGCGGGAGGATGGTCCAGGAGACGGCCCGCCAGCTCGAAGCCACGCTCCACGATCACGAGGTCAACGCCCGGCTCACCAACGTGGTGTCGGGGCCGACCGTCACCCGCTACGAGATCGAGCTTGCCGCCGGGGTGAAGGTCGCTCGGGTCACCAACCTGGCCGGCGACATCGCTTATGCCCTGGCGACCCCTGATGTGCGGCTCCTGGCGCCGATTCCGGGCCGGTCGGCGATCGGGGTGGAGGTTCCGAACCGGCACCGCCGGCTGGTCACGCTCGGCCACGTGCTCTCCTCGGAGGAGTCGACCTCCAACCACCATCCGCTGACGGTCGGCTTGGGGGAGGACATCTCGGGGCGTCCCGTCCTGGTCAATCTGGCAGATCTACCCCATCTGCTCATCGCGGGCGCGACCGGTGCCGGCAAGTCCTCGTGCATCAACTCGATCGTGACGTCCATCCTGATGAGGGCCAGACCGGAGGATGTCCGGTTGATCATGGTCGACCCCAAGCGGGTGGAACTCGGCCAGTACAACGGGGTTCCCCACCTGCTCACCCGGGTGATCACCAAGCCGAAGAAGGCGCTGGAGGCCCTGCAGTGGGCGGTCGGCGAGATGGACCGGCGCTACGAGCTGCTCGCGGACAGCGGGGTGCGGGACATCACGGGCTACCACGAGAAACACGACGCAGGAGGCCTGGATCCGGCCAAGTTCGATCGCTTCCCGTACGTGGTGGTGGTCGTCGACGAGCTGAACGATCTGATGATGGTGGCGGGCCGTGACGTCGAGTCGGCCATCGTCCGCATCGCCCAGATGGCCCGGGCGGTGGGGATCCACCTGGTGATCGCCACCCAGAGGCCGTCGGTCAACGTGATCACCGGCGTGATCAAGGCCAACATTCCGAGCCGGTTCGCGTTCTCCGTGGCGTCGCAGGCCGATTCTCGGGTGATCATCGACGTGGTGGGCGCCGAGAAGCTGGTCGGGGTGGGGGACATGCTGGTCATCACCGCCCGCGAGCCACGCCCCCAACGGGTGCAGGGAGCATGGGTGAGCGAGGGCGAAGTCGCGGCGGTGGTCAAGTGGGTGCGGGACCAGAAGAAGGTCGAGTACCGGAAGATCGAGGAGGAAGTCCGCCAGTCCAAGCGCCAGGAGGCATCCGATGAGGACGACGGCGAGGATGCCGACCTGATCCGGCAGGCCACCGAGCTCGTGGTCCGCTCGCAGCTGGGATCCACCTCCATGTTGCAGAGAAAGCTCAGGATCGGGTTCGCCCGGGCAGGGCGGATCATGGACATCCTCGAGACCAGGGAGATCGTCGGGCCTTCCGAGGGCTCCAAGGCCCGCGAGGTGCTGGTCACCATGGAGGAGCTGGAGCAGCAACGGGCGAAGGTGCCGGTCTGATCCGTCTTGCCTGCGGGTGACGGACTCCAACCGGTGGGCTGGCGGGTGACCCGGCTCGCGTACTATTGAACCCGATGCCCTACGTGTTCGAGCTGCCCGATATCGGTGATGGACTCACCGAGGCCGACATCGTCCGGTGGCACGTTCCCGTGGGCGGGCCGGTGGAGGCCGATCATGTCCTGGTCGAGGTCGAGACGGCCAAGGCGGTGGTGGAGATCCCTGCTCCCGCCGGAGGGACGGTCTTGCACCACGGTGCTCTGGAGGGTGAGACCCTGGCGGTGGGGGCGGTGCTGGCAGTCATCGGCCGAGCCGGGGAGGTCTGGCCGGATGGCGATCAACCCGGTGACGCAGCCACCGGTTCGCGGCGTTCCACCGGTCCGGCCGGTAGGGGTCCGGCCGGGCAGCCTGCACAGGAGGCCTCCGTCAAGGCTCTACCCGTCGTGCGCCGGCTGGCCAGGGAACACGGCATCGACCTGTCCTCCGTCCGGGGGACGGGCCCCGGCGGGAGGATCACCAGGGATGACGTGATGGCGGCCGTCGACGGCGTGACTCGCGAGGATGCTGTGGCGCCGGCCGCGGGTGAGCGGGTCCGACTCTCGATGCTGCGCCGCACCATCGCCGGCAACATGACGGCCTCCTGGCTCGAGATCCCCCACGTGACGGTCTTCCACGACGTCGATGCCACCCGCCTCCTGGCGGCCCGGCGGGCATTGGCGGCCCGCCACGGGCGGAGCATCCCGATGGAGGCCCTGGTGATAAAGGCCCTCGTGCCGGTCCTGGACGAGTTCCGCGTCTTCAACGCGACCCTGGAGGGCGACGAGCTGCTGCTCCACCCCTCCCTGGACGTGGGGATCGCCGTGGATACCGATGAGGGCCTGCTGGTGCCGGTGATCCACCGGTCGGAGAAGCTGAGCCTGATCGAGCTGGCGGCGACCATCGCCGACCTCGGCGTAAGGGGCAAGGCCCGGTCGCTCCGTCCGGACGACCTGACCGGCGCCACCTTCACCCTCTCCAACATCGGCGCTCTGGGAGGGGCCAGGGGCACCCCGATCATTCCCAAGGGCACGACCTCCATCCTGGTCATAGGGATGGCCGTCGACACGCCGGTGGTCCGGGACGGCGCCGTGACGGTGGCGCCCGTGATGCCCCTCTCGCTCGGCTTCGACCACCGGGTGATCGACGGCGGTCTCGGGCAGCGCTTCCTCAACAGGCTCGTCGAGAACCTGGAGGAACCGGCCCCGTTCCTGGCCGACTGCGCAACTCCGATGTGAGCGAGACCGTTGCCGATCCGGCGGTGGTGGACCGCCGCCACCGGTCACTGCCGGCCGTTCGCGAGGCCGAGGTGCCGAGCAGGATGATGACCATCTCGGGATGCGAGGGCCGGATCGAAGCCCGGACCCTCTCGAAGGACATGTCCGGGCCGGCGACCCGCCTCGTCATGCTGAGCTCGGGATGGGGGTCGGGCGTGGTGGGGGCGTTCACCGCCGATGTCGAGCTGTTCGTAGTCCGCGGCGACCTGATGGTGGCGGGGGAGCGGGTGGGCCAGTACGACTACGCAGCCGTCCGATCGGGCGACGTCATCCCCGGGATCCGGGCCCTCTCACCCACCCTGGCGCTGCTGATGACCTCGGCGCCGGTCCGGTACGACAGCTCGGTCGGTGGGATGCTGTCCAAGCCCGTGATCGGGTCGGCGAGCGGATCTCCGTGGACGCCCGTCAGCGAGCTCCCGGGCCGGTTCATCCGTCCACTAGCCGACGGTCCCCACGGTCAGGTGTGGCTGGCAGGGGCCCGTTCCTGGACCAACGAGGACGGTCCGTGGCACTCCCACGCCGGCGCGGAGGAGGTCTTCGTGCTGGACGGGGAGTTCACCATGGCCGAGCGCTTGCCCGGCCACGACGGCGGCGAGATACACGACTGGGAGGCCGGGACGTACACCTACCGGCTCCCGGGGCAGCTGCACGCCGGCCCGGGTTCGGGCTCATCGGAGCTGGCCCTCGCCTTCCACCGCATGCAGGGCCACAGGACCATCCGGTGGGAAGGACCGGATCGCATGGAAGAGTGATCTGACCACCCTTCCGGCCCGCGCCGTGGTTCCACCGGTACCCGGGCTAGCGATTGTTAAGTACAATCAGATATAAATTAGCAATTAGCAATTAGCAAAGGCCCATGACCTCCCGGGCGGCGGCCACGATCTCATCCTCTCCCGGGACGACCGCCCGCTCCAGCGGGGGGCTGAACGGGATGGGTGCTTGGGCGGCGCCCACCCGCACCGGCGCGGCTCGCAGCCGGTCGAAGGCCTGACCGGTGATGGCGGCCACCACCTCGGCCCCGAACCCGCCGAACTCCCAGGCTTCGTGCGCCACCACCACCCGACCGGTCCTGACCACGGAGGACAGCACGGTGTCCAGGTCGAGCGGCACCAGCGACCTGAGCTCGATCAGCTCCGCGTCGATGCCCATCTCGGCCAGCCGGGCGCAGGCCTTCTCGGCGTGAAGGGTCATCACCGAGTAGGTGACGATGGTCAGGTCCGCGCCGGTGCGGCGAACCGCGGCCGAGCCGAGCGGGACCACGTGGTCCCCCGCCGGGACCGGTCCTCGCTTGGCGGTGATCCGCTTGTTCTCGAGGTAGACCACCGGGTCGTCATCCGCGATGGCCGCCCGCAGGAGGCCCCTGGCGTCGGCCGGGTTGGACGGGGCCACCACCTTCAGGCCGGGCAGGTGGGTGAACAGGCCCTCCAGGCTGGACGAATGCTGGCCGGCCGATGAGCGGAGGACCCCGTCGGAGGCTCGGAGGACCAGCGGCACCGACACCTGCCCGCCGAACATGTAGCGGAACTTGGCGGCCTGGTTGACGATCTCGTCCATGGCCCCGAGGGTGAACTCGACGAAGCTCATCGAGGCCACCGGGCGCAGTCCGGTCACCGCCGCCCCGACGCCCACCGCCATGATGATGGCCTCCGATATGGGCATGTCGATGACCCGGTCGGGTCCGAACTCGTCCAGCAGGCCCCGGAACTGCCCGAAGTTGCCGCCCCAGCTGATGTCCTCTCCGAGCACCACCACGCGGTCGTCCTCTCGCATGGCGGACCTCATGGCGTCCACGGTCGCCTGGCCGAAGCTCATCCTTCGCGTCGTGCCGTCCCTCTGCGCCATCAGCGGACCCGGGTGAACACGTTCTCGAGGGCGGTGCCGCCCTCCGGATAAGGGCTCTCCTCGGCGAAGCTCACCGCGGCGGACACTTCCTCCCCGGCCTCCGCCCACACCGCGTCCCCGGCTCCGGCCGTCATGAGCCCTTCATCGGTGAGCGTCCGTTCCCAGCGGAGGATCGGATCCTCCTCACGCCGGGCCTGCACCTCGGCGGATGCCCGGTAGACCTCGGCATCGCCCACGTAATGGCCGCCGAAGCGGTAGGTCTCCATGTTCAGCAGGGTCGGCCCGACTCCCTCACGCGCCCGTGCCACCGCCTCGAGCGTCTGCCGGTAGGTCGCCGCGGGGTCGTTGCCGTCCACCGTCACTCCGGGGATTCCGTACGCGGCGGCCCGGACCGACAGGTCCTCCACCGATGTGGTGCGGAGCCGGGAGGTGAACTGGGCGTACTGGTTGTTCTCGCACACGAACACCACCCCGAGGCGGTGGGTGGCGGCGAAGTTGAGCGCCTCGTGGAAGGTCCCCTTGTTGATGCCTCCGTCCCCGAAGAAGCCCACCGCCACCTGGCCGGTGCCCCGGTAGCGGGCTGACAGCGCGGCCCCGGTGGCGATCCCGAGCCCACCGGCCACGATCCCGTTCGCCCCCAGCATCCCGACCGAGAAGTCGGCCACGTGCATCGAACCGCCCCGCCCGCGGCAGGCCCCTGTCGCCTTGCCGTACAGCTCCGCCATGATCGGACCGAGCTCCATGCCCTTGGCGATGGCGTGGCCGTGGCCGCGATGGGTGGACGTGATGTAGTCGTCGCGGTCCAGGGCGGCGCACACGCCTGCGGCGACGGCCTCCTGGCCGATGTAGGTATGGACGAATCCGGGTAGCTTGCCGGCCTTGAACAACTCCTCGACCCGGGACTCGAACACCCGGATCCGCACCATGGTCCGGTGGATGCCCAGACTCAGGCCGGGTGACATGGCCCCGGTGAGGCTCATTGGGCGGTGTACCCCCCGTCTACGGCGATGATCTGGCCGGTGATCATCGCCGCGGCGTCACCGGCCAGGAACACGACCGGACCGGCCACGTCCTCGGGGGTGCCCAGCCTCCCCATCGGGGTGCGGGACAGGAAGAACTCCCTGAGTTCCGGCTCGGTCTTCCACTGGCGCCGGACCAGTTCGGTTGCGATGTGCCCCGGCGCCACCGCGTTGACCCGTACTCCGGAGGCGGCCCACTCCACGGCGAGGGCTCTGGTCATCTGGACCACCCCGCCCTTGCTGGTCTGATACCCGACGCTGCCGGGAAAGGCCACCAGTCCACCGATAGAGGCGATGTTGATGATCGAGCCCCGGCCTTGTTCCATCATGCGCCGTCCCACCGCCTGGCACATGTAGAGGCTGCCCTTGACGTTTACGTCGATCACCCGCGCCAGCAAATCCGGTGGATAGCCGGCTGCTGCCCCACGGCCTCCGATGCCGGCGCTGTTGACCAGCACGTCGATACCGCCCAAGCGGGTCCAGACTTCCTCCACCGCCGCCTCTACGGCCGCCTTGTCGGAGACGTCCAGGGTGACGGCGGTGCCGCCTACGGTGCTCGCCACCTGGCGGTTGGCCTCCCTCGCGAGGTCGGCGCCCACCACTTCGGCGCCGGCCGCAGCGAGAGCCAGCACTACCGCCTTGCCCAGGCCACTGGCAGATCCGGTGACCAGTGCCCTCCGGCCGTCGAGACCGAATCCGGGTGGGGTCACGGGTCGATGTAGGCGAGGGTCGCCCCGACGGGCACCTCGTCATCTGACACGGTCGCCACGATGTCGATGGCGCCCGATGCCGGAGACTCCAGAGCGACCTCGGCCTTCTCGGTCTCCACGATGACCACCTCCTGGCCCTCCACCACTGCGGCCCCGGGGTCGACCAGCCATTCGATCACCACCACTTCTTCGACCACACCCATCTGTGGCACGGTCAGGGGTACTCGACGGGAAGGGTCGGGTGTGCTCATCGGGGCGGAGACCTCCGGTGTCATGCTTCTGGTCGGGCCGATTCTGCCAGATCCGGATCAGGCGCCATGGCCGACCACTGCCTCGTCCAGCGCGCGAGAGCGGTACCTCCACAGCAACATCATCGTCATGGCGGCCGCGAAGTTGAGCGTTACCCCTGCCCACGGCAGGTCATAGGCGCCGAACGTGTCCACGCCCCACCCGAACACCACCGGCCCGATGGTCAGACCCAGCCCGAACCCGAGCACGATCGACGCGGTGCTCTGGCCGGTTTGCTTCGGATCGGACAGCATGATGGCGGCCATCATGCCGACCGACATCCAGGAGCCCGTGCTCATCCCAACCAGCACCGCCCCGACCCATATCAAGTAGGGCGTGGTGTAGGGGGCCACCCAGGTGGCGATGAAGGCGCCCGCAGACAGGGCACCGATCACCAGGAGCGGGGCGGAGGGATGCCCGGCCCGCTCCGCGATCCTTCCCCATACGACCCGCCACAGCGCGCCGGAAGCGCCCGACACGGCGATGACGGTGCCGGCCAGGGTCACACCCATGCCGAGGTTCTCCTGGGCGTAGAGCGGAACGAAGGCCGCGTACGTGCCCACGCCGATCCCCATGGTGATGCCGTAGGCCGAGAGCCACCGCACCGCGCCCGGCTGACGCCCGCGCCGTTCCCCGGCAGTCCGCGCCGGAGTCCAGGCGGCGGGTCCGGAGGGCACGATGGCGAGGGTGAAGGCGATGCCCACCAGCGCCACCAGCGAGGCGAGCACCAGCGCCATCCGCCATCCGAGGCGCGCCGCGGTCACCGGCAGGGCCAGCCCGGTGGCCAGGATCCCGATCTGCACCCCGGACTGCTTGATCCCGGTTATCCACCCGCGCGACCCGGCCGGAACGTTCTCGACGATGATGTTGTTGGTCGCCGAGTTGGCTCCGGCGGCCGGGATTCCGGCTATCGCGGCGAACACCATCAGGGACCAGAAATCCCAGGAGAAAGCCATCGTCAGCAGCCCCAGGAACACGAACAGCAGCATCAGGATCTGGGTGTAGCGGCCGCTCAGGCGGTCGGCCAGCACCCCGAGCGGGATGCTGGTGATCATGATCGCGAAGGCGTGAAAGGTGGCGACCGCTCCGATCTCGGTCCGGGTCAAGCCCAGGTCATCGATGAAGAAACGGGACAGTATCCCGATGATCGGCCCGGGCGTCATCGAGAGGGCCATCGCACCGGCGAGGACGGCCGAGAGTCCCACGAGGCCAACCCTCCGGGGTGTCACGGGGCTCGGGTCGGGACGGTCGTCGATGTCGGAGTTCTCCCGCGGTAGCTGCCGAAGGAGGGTACTCACCCACCCGCACGCGATTACCGGTTCCGGTCGACCCTCAGACGGGAGACGGAGCCGTCCGGCGTCACGCCCAATCCGGGGGCATCGGTGAGGAACAGTGTTCCGTCGGTGAGCCGGGGGAAGGGTCGGGCCAGGCCCTCGCGGAGCGGGTTGGGGTTGGAGTCGATCTCCAGCAGGCCGTCACCACCCGCCGCCGCCAGCAGGTGAGCGGAGGCCAGGACCCCGATTCCCGCCCCGAGATGGTGGGGGCAGTAGCGGCGACCGGCTGCCAGGACCCGCCCGGCGACCGGCAGGCATCCCGTCATGCCGCCCCACTTGGTCACGTCCGGCTGGATGACGGTTAGCGCTCCCGTCTCGATCGCCGTGTCGAAGGCTGCTTCACCGACCAGGTTCTCGCCGCCCGCCAGGGGGATGGGGGAGCCGTCGGCCAGGCTCCTCCAGTCGGCTTCGGGCCGGTCGGCCGGGATAGGTTCCTCCAACCAGGCCGGCGCGTAGGGGGCGAGCGAGCGGATCATCGACCTGGCCTCGCCGGGGGACCACGCCTGGTTGGCGTCCACGGCGATGGTGGCTTCCCGGCCCAGCTCGCTCCGCATCCGGTCGAGGTTGGCGAGGTCGCGCCGCCTCCCGAAGCCGACCTTCAGCTTGAAGGCGCGGTGGCCCCGCTCCCGGGCCGCGGCGGCCTGGCCGGAGGGGTCCTCCGGCCCGATCCCGCTGGCATAGGCCGGGACCCGACCGCTCCCCGATCCGCCGAGGAGCCGCCAGAGCGGCAGGCTGGCCCGCCGGGCCGCCATGTCCCAAAGTGCTATGTCGATACCCGCGATGCATTGGCTGAAGGGCCCCGGCTCGCCGGCCTGGATGCCCACCAGCCTGAACCGTTCCGATAGGTGATGGAACACGGCCTCGGGCCCGGGCCACGGCCTGCCGACGACGGCCGGAGCGAGTACCCGGGCGATCAGGTCGGCCCGGTAGCCGGCGGCGGGCTCAGGGAAGTTGCACCACACCTCCCCGTATCCGTGGACGCCGTCGGTGCATCGGGCGGTCACCACGACCGCCGGGCGGTCCGCCATCTCCCCGAAGGAGGTCCGCACCGGACGGGTGACGGGGGCGCGGTAGACGTCGACGGTCAGCGACTCGATCGTGAACGGGTCGACGGCAGGGAAGCCGGGGTCGTCGCGGGTGGCGCCGGTGGGACTCATGGGCACGAGTATGGTTACCGCCGTCGGCAAAGGCCAGGAAGGTCGATGGGT
>JAPPGV010000057.1 GCA_028821235.1 bacterium | reverse complement strand
GCGGAGAGTTCGAGCAAGCCGTCCAACGAGATCCGGCGTCGACACTCTCCCGCGGATGAAACGTCCAAAAGGAGGGCGACCCACCCGCAGCTTAGGCAGGGAGGAAGTTCGCCGGATCGTTCGGGTTCATAGTGAGGGAACTGTTACCGAACTTGGCTACCTGAGACACATCGCCCGCGGTAACACAAAGGTAACCCTAACCTTCGGACCAGGCGGTATGGTTCCACTGTCACTTGTCGACCGGGCGCGCGCAGACATCCGAGAACGAAGACGTCGGAACGCAGTGCTCGAGTTCGATGAGATCTGGGTCGTCTTCGACATTGATAAGCACCCCAACGTGAAGCAAGCGAGGGTGGAGGCGCAGCAAAATAGTATACAGACAGCGATCTCAAACCCTTGCTTCGAACTTTGGTTGCTCCTCCACGTCGAAGAGCACAACAGGGCAATCGACCGGCGCGCTGCTCAGAGCCGTGCCAGGAATCTGGGACTGATCGACAAGAAGTCGATAGCGCTGTCAGCATGGCCGTCTCTTGACCAAAGCTACAAGATTGCTCGAACTCGCGCGATCAAACTTGATCAGCGTCATGAGGGTGATGGGTCGCCAAGGTTCTCCAACCCGAGTTCGAGCGTCTGGAGGCTTGTTGACAGCCTGAGCCGCGAGTGAGGTGCACGAGCGGAACCGGCTTCTTACTAGCAAGGCTGAGAACATCTGACCTGGTGATCTCTTGACAGCATTGGCCTAGGACCATGCGGACGCTGTAGTGGTATGTAATGTGGGACGTACCACGACAATATGGTGTCTAGCTGGGGGTTTACGAGGTCTTAAACCTCCGCTGCCCCTAAGGGGCGTGTGGGTTCGAATCCCACCCCGGGCACCCGGGTTCACACCGTTGACAGCTCTATCGAAGTGGCTCTACAACGCATGAAGGTCGTCAGGAACGTCCTCATCCCGATGCGGGACGGACCCGGGCCGGAGGGCGAGGAGTCGGAGGCACGGGACATGCCGGGGTACGCCCGGCGGTGTTTTCGCCGCGCCGCGCTGCCTTACTGATAGGCAAGTCGTCACTTGCCTGTTAAGGTACGTGCCAGTGGCCGACATCTACAAGGCCCTCGCGGATCGGACACGTCGGATCATCCTTGACGAGTTGGCCGAGCGCGATGGCCAAACACTGTTCGAGATTGGAGCACGGCTCGCTTCCAAGCATCAGCTGAGTTCGACCCGCCAGGCGATCTCTCAGCACCTCGGTGTCCTGGAGGAGGCCGGCCTCGTCAGATACAGACGTGAAGGCCGCTACAAGTACCACTTTTTCAACCCGGCACCGCTGTCCGAGATCAGCCGGCGATGGCCGAGAAAGGGCCCAAGAGTGAAGATTGCGTTTGCGAGTGTGTACGTCGATGACCAAGTCAAGGCCATGGACTTCTACACCAACATCCTGGGGTTCCAAGAACACTCCAACATCCCCATCGGTGACGACTTCTGGATGACAGTCGTCTCACCCGACGCCCCCGACGGGCCCCAGCTGCAGCTCGACCCGGCCGGCCACGCCGCCGTCACGCCCTACCGCAAGGCCTTGGCCGACGATGGAATCCCGCTAGCCCAGTTCGCCGTCGACGACGTCGACGCCGAACACCAGCGGCTGACCGAGGCCGGCGTCGCCTTCACGGTGCCCCCGACCGATGTCGGCGAGGTCTGGATGGCCGTGTTGGACGACACCTGCGGCAACCTCATCCAGATCGTCTCACAGAAGCAGCACACCGACGTCACGCCCACGACGGCGGCACGTGATGGCAGGCCGCAGAGCACCCCGGCCATCCGGATCGAACTCACCGGCGTATTCGTTCACGACCAGGCGGAAGCCCTGGCGTTCTACACCGACGTGCTCGGATTCCAGAAGCGCCACGACATTCCGCTTGGCCAAGACTCCTGGCTCACGGTGGTCTCGCCCGACGACCCCGACGGGCCCGAGTTGTTGCTCGAGCCATCACATCACCCGGCGGTCAAGCCCTACCGCGACGCCCTGATGGCCGCCGGCATCCCGCTGGCCCAGTTCGCCGTCGACGACGTCGAAGTCGAACACCAGCGGCTGACCGAGGCCGGTGTCGCCTTCACGGTGCCCCCGACCGATGTCGGCGAGGCTTGGATAGCCGTGTTCGACGACACCTGCGGCAACCTCATCCAGATCATCTCGGTCAAGCCCTGACGACACCCCCTGGTCGCCCTAAGTCCTGGCCCGAAGTTGCGGCAGAGCCTTGGCGTAAGTCAGCACACTACGATGTAGCGCGACGCACTCAGGAGGTTGCGATGAGGAGATTGCCATGAGCCGACCGACATCGCTGCGGCTACCAGAGGAGGTGCGCACGCGCCTCGATGACGAGAGCCGGCGGATCGCGAGCGCGCCGTCGTCGCTGGCAGTCGTGCTGATTGACGAAGGGCTCAAGATGCGGCGGTTTCCGGGCATCGTGTTCCGTGACGGCCCGACAGGGCGCCGCGCCGGGTTGGCCACCGGGCCTGACGTGTGGGAGATCGTGCGCGACCTCAAGCGCCACAGCGCCGGCGTCGGCGGTGACCCGGTCGGCGTTGTCGCTGAGGAGACTGGCCTTCCGCCCGAGCTGATCGGTCTCGCAGCCGACTACTACGCCACGTTCCCCGATGAGGTCGACGACCGCATCGCGGCTGATGTCAGGGCCGCCGAAGAATTGCGGACGCTGGCGGATCGCCGCGAGCGCATGCTGTCGGTGTGAGGTGGCTGCTTGACGAGATGTACCCGCCGGCGGCCGCTGCCGAACTGGAGCGGTTCGGACACGACGCCCGCAGCGTCGCCGGCTCGGTGCTGGCAGGCTCCGATGACGAGCATCTCTATGAGCTGGCAGCCGGCGAGGATCGTGTCATGGTGACGGAGAACTTCGCCGACTACGCGTTCCTGGTGACGCGGAGCCTGGAGCGCGGCAGTCCCCGGGTGGTCGTCGCGTTCGTCACAAAGAGCGACCTGCCCTCGGGAACAGCTCTGGCCCCAGCGCTCGCACGCCGCCTCGACGCATGGGCCGCCGCCAACCCATCTCCACCACCCGGCACCCACTGGCCCTGACACCAACCGACCCGGCGACCGTCCCCGGTGCCTCAGCGGTCGGGGGGTGTGTGCTGCTGGGGATGCACCGTGTAGCGGAACGACGTGACGGTGATCCGCAGCGTGACACAGCCCTCGAAGCGCACCGGAACGGCTGGTTGGTGTACTTGTGGCTGAGGGCGTCGAGCACGACCATCTCTGGGTCCGGCTCGATCTCGGCGGAGTGGCTCGCCCGCCAGCCTTCAACGACGGCCAGGTGAACATGAAGGGAAGCTCGGACGGTGGCTTCAGCGCTGCCCAGGTCGCGAGCCACGCGCTTGCCCTTGCGCCTCCTGAATCCACTACCGGATGAGTTAGAACGGTCCGAGACCCGGAATAGTCCGTGCCAGAATGGACGGGATGGCACCGTATCCCTACCCCGTAAGGGACTCTTGAGACTTCTTCGGCTCTACAAGGGACTGAGGTCCACATATCGCGACTCGGACGTCACCCGTCGCGTGCGACGCTTCGATGGATGGACCGGCCGAGCATCAGCGAGCGAGGGTCCGAAGGGCTACGAACACGCCGAAACCGTCAGGGAGTACTACGACCTCTTCAGCGAGTTGATGGTCTTCGGCTGGGGCGAGTCGCTTCACTTCGCCCCGCTCTCGCCCCGGGAGAGCCTGGAGGAGTCCCAGATCCGGCATCAACGCCTGATGATCTCCAAGCTGGAGTTGCGCGAGGGCATGACGGTGGTCGACGTCGGTTGCGGCATCGGCGGCCCGATGCGTCGCGTCGTCCGTGAGGCCGGTGTCAGGGTCTTGGGGGTCAACTACAGCGAACTCCAGCTGGCCAAGGCGAGATCGTTGGACGCCGAGGCGGGAATCGACCACATGGTCGACTACCTGGCTGCCAGCTTCATGGACATGGCCGCTATCGCAGACGACACGTACGACAGGGCCTACGCGATCGAGTCGACCTGCCATGCGCCGGACAAGGTCGGCGCGTTCGCCGAGATCTACCGCGTGCTGAAGCCCGGTTCGCTCTTCTGGGGCCAGGAAATGTGCATGACCGACCGGTTCGACCCCCACGACAGCCGGCATCAGGCCATCAAGCAGGACCTGATGCACGGCATCGCGCTCAAGGAAATCGCCACGACGGGTGAGGTGGACGCTGCGCTCGCAACGGCGGGATTCGAGGTTGTCGAGGGGATGGACCGAGCCGTCGACGAGACCCGCCCTTCGAAGCCCTGGTACCAGCCCATGGCCGCCCGTATCAGGATGCAGAACCTGAAGGCGCACATCGGCATGGCCGGCCTGGCCGAGGCGTTGCGGGTGCTGCCGAAGGGAACCAAGGACGCCGTCAGGGTGCTGGATCGGACCGCCGGCGCCTATGTCGCAGGCGGCAGGACCGGGATCTTCACACCGCTCTACTGTTTCCTGGCTCGCAAACCCCTATAGGGATTGAACACCGGAGAATCTTGGGGCATCCGGGGAATCACTCACCACCCGGGCCGGGCAGACGCAGCGAGTAGTGCTGCCATTCCGTGGTCCAGCGAGGCGAACTGTCCCGACCAGCGCCGGAAATGGCCAGCGCCATATCAAGGATGTATCAAATCTCTATAGAATCTATAGTAAGGCATCGGGAGATGCCCTCCGGGATCCTCGGGGGCGTAGGGATGTATAGGCGACGTATCAAACGTCTATAGAATCTATAGATCAGGACAATCGCATGAAGAGACCCCGCAATCCGCCGCAGGTCAACGACCTGTTCGAAAGTGTCGGACCCGACCGTTTTGCCGAGATAGTCCTTGGCGGCCAGATCAATGCGGCGCCCGGAGGTCACTACTACCACTGGGACCAACTCCGTCATCGGCCGCCCCCGGAGGGACTCTCGTCGGAGGAGTGGTGGCTGGGCATCAAGATGGCCCGGCAACTGGGTCGCCGGGCCCTCCCCCTGATGAACGGTGACGGACAACTGTTCAGCTATGTCCTCACGGACGAAGCACTCTCCCTGTTGCAGCGTATCGACCAGCAAGCCGCCGGCCGCATAGGACTGCCGGAGGACGTGGTCAACCCGCGCGACCGGACTCGCTACGTGGTCGCAGGTCTGATGGAGGAGGCAATAGCCTCCAGCCTCCTCGAGGGCGCCGCGACTACGCGCCGAGACGCCAAGAAGCTACTTCGCTCGGACAGATCTCCCCGAACCCCCGCGGAGCGCATGGTGTTTAACAACTACCAGACGATGATGTACATCAGCCGCGACCCGACAGCGCCGCTGACGGCGGAGACCGTGTTCGAGATACACCGGATGGTGACCGAGGCGACCTTGGAACGCCCGGAGGGCGCCGGACGCATGCAGCAATCGGGTGAGGAACGAGTCAAAGTCGGCCACTTCATCGATCCGGACCCGGCATATCACGTTCCTCCACCTGCCGAGGAGCTGCCCGGCCTCATGGACTCCATGGTGTCGTTCGCCAACGACTTGGAATCCGAACCGTTCGTGCATCCCGTTGTGAGGGCAATTGCGCTGCATTTCTACCTGGCGTATCTGCACCCGTTCGTCGACGGGAACGGACGAACGGCCCGGGCGCTGTTCTATCGGTCTCTCCTGCGCCAGGGATACTGGCTGGCCGAGTATCTATCCATCTCCCGCCTGCTCCGCCGGGCCCCGGTCCAGTACGGGAAGGCCTTCCTGCACACAGAGACCGACGATGCGGACTTCACCTACTTCCTGCTCCACCAACTGGACGCCCTGCATCGATCCATCGAGGAGCTATGGGGATACCTGGAGACCAAGGCCGCCGAGGTCCGCCAGGCGGAGCGGGCGCTCCGCGGAAGTCCGGACTTCAACCATCGACAGATCGCCCTGCTGAGTAAGGCCTTGCGTCGACCCGACGCCATCTACACCTTCAGGTCGTACCAGACGACACACGGGGTGACCTACCCGACTGCCCACGGTGATCTGAGCGATCTATACCAACGAGGTTTGCTCGAGCGGCACAAGGTGGGTAGGCAATACCGCTTCGTTCCTGTGGCAGAGACAGTGATGGATCTCTTCGCCAACCTATAGCGTCAGGTTCCTAGGAGAATTGTGGAGCCACGGGTGGGACATCAGCACAAAACAGCCATCTACCTGGGCCTTACACATCCTCAAGCTCTTCTGTCCATCAAGAGGGTGAGGTTCGCGAGTCCTGGACCGGGCACCATGAGCGGGCCTCTCCCCGACATCACGGTGGTCGATCTGAGCCGGGTGCTGGCCGACCTCGGCGCCCGTGTCATAAAGGTCGAACCGCCGGGAGGCGGTGATGACGCTCGCCGGTTCGGGCCCTTCGTGGGCGGGCGTAGCGTCTATTACGAGTCGCTCAACCGGGGCAAGACGGCCGTGATACTGGACCTCATGGACGCTGCTCTTCCCTTCGCTACTGCCCTAGACGAGACACCACCCGAGCACAAATGGCAACCTCCCTCACTCGCGCTCCCGGGGTCGACACCGTGGCGAAGTCGCGGGACGCGGAGGGATGACTCGGACCCATAGTGTGACCGTCTGGGATCCCTAAAGGGTCCGTCTAGCGGAGCCGTGGTGGCGCAGGCCGGGTCAGGTTGTCTGCTCGATTGGCGAGTACACGAGGCCGATCACCTGCCGGAGTAGCTCGGTCCATTCCCCTTCGGTTGGGATGTGACGGTTGTCCAACCCGGCAGACATGAGCAAGTGGGTGCCGATCCCGATGGCTTGGCACATCAGAGTCACCGCGACGGTGCTCAGTTCGGCGTTGTGGGGCCCCTCGGTCTTGCCCTTCTCGATCAGGTGGGTCAACTGGTCGGATTGGTCATTGAGGAAGCGCCGCAGCCGCTCGCGGACCGCCGGGTGGTTGCGGGCGCTACCGAAGACCTGGATCAACACGTCTTGAACCGCATCAGAGGACAACAGGTGCGATGACCAGAGCTCCAAGACGGCAGTTGTCGGCAGCTCGGCAACATTGAGCTCCTTCATCCGTTCCGAGGGCAGCAGCCGTTCGAAGATGTAGTCGAGGGCGGCAACCATCACCTCGCTCTTCGTCGGCCATCGTGAGTAGACCGCGCCGACGGTCACCCCGGCGCGGCGCGCGACGCGGCTGATAACGGCTGCCTCATACCCGTACTCCACGAACTCCGTGGCGGCGGCTTCCAGCAACCGCGCGGTCGTCGCCTCCGGGTCCGCCCGGCGACGCGGGCGACCACTACCGGCGGTGTGGGTGTCCGTGGAATCGCTCATGAAGCATGACAATAGTGCGCCATCACAGACACTTACCGTGTCCTCTTCATCAACCGGAGTAGTCGCCGAGTTGCTAGGCTACATAGTAGTTACTACATAAAGGGGTCTTGTGGCCAGGGTCGTGGGGGTTTCTTGCCGGCGGGGTGTGGGGTTGGTGGTCGTTGCCGTTCTTGTTGGGTCCGCCTTGGGGCCGGGTGCTGGTGTGGTAGGTGCCTCGTCTGAGGAGTTCTCCGATCTGGATGCGGCGGAGGTTCATCGGTCAGCAGTCGAGAGGCTCGCGGCTCTGGGTGTGTTCGAGGGGACGGAGTGCGCTCCGGGAGAGTTCTGTCCACGGGACGTGGTGAAGCGTTGGGTCATGGCGGTGTGGCTGGTGCGGATCCTGGATGGGGGTGACCCGGCCTCGGTAGGTGCGTCGCGGTTCGTGGATGTAGACGCGTCGCAGTGGTGGGCGCCTTATGTGGAGCGTCTGGCTGACTTGGGCGTGACTGCGGGTTGCGCCACCGAACCGGTCCGCTTCTGCCCGCATGAGACAACTGATCGTGCTCAGATGGCGACGTTCCTGGTCCGTGCCTTCGATCTGCCCCGGGACCGGTCGGGTCGGTTCACCGACACCGGGGGGAGTGTCCACGAACCCAACATCGACGCTTTGGCCGCCGCAGGGGTAACTGCGGGATGCGCGACCGGTCCCCCTCGCTACTGCCCGGGCGGGGACACCGCCCGGGCAGAGATGGCCACGTTCCTCACCCGAGGTCTGGGACTCGAGCCACCACCGGAGCATGTGGTGCGGGTGCTGTACGCGGTGCCGGCAGACCGTGAGTTCCGTTCTGGCGATCGCGACGTTCTACGCCGAGCGATCGAGCATGCTCAGGCCTGGTATCACGAGCAACTCGAAGGGGTCACGTTCTCGCTGCATGATCCGATAGTGGAGGACTGCCGGATGAGCCAGCCGGAGGACTTCTACGCCCGGGGCCACGCCTGGCAGAAGGTAGTGGAAGGGGTGCAGCACTGCGCGCCAGTCAGGGGATGGGCAGCCGGTGGAACCCATGACGCGCCGGGGTCTACCACTACCTGGGTCATCTACGCGGATGTGGAAGAAGCATGCGACGAGTACCAGCAGTTCGGTGAGGGTGCTCATGAACTGGGAAGGGGAGGTTGGGGTCTCACCATCATGGGTCGCCAGGAAGGCGTCTTCGACTCGGGGCCCTACCACTACTGCGGTGAGGGACCGTACACGCGGACGCGCGGGGGCGTGATCGGCGGGATCGCCCACGAGCTCACCCACGCGCTGGGTGTGATCAATCACCCGCCTGGCTGCGACGAGGGTCTGCCCTCCTGCGACTCCCCCTCGCTGATGCATCTTGGCTATCTGACCTATCCGGACACGTATCTTCGTGACGACGAAAAGGCCATCCTCCGCGGCTCCCCGTTCATCACACAGCGCCCACCGCCGCTCCCACCGATGGTCGACATACCCTCGGCCATCCGGGGAACGATCGTGGATCCTGACGGTCGACCGGTGGACGGGGTGGGCCTGTGGGCTTGGCAGAGCGACAACGCAGAAGACAGCCGCTGGGGTGTAACCGGATCAGAAGGCACGTTCGTCATACGCGTACCCGACGGCCCGTACCGCCTAGACGTGTACGCGGCCCCCGGTGGTGCCTGCGCCGGGTACTACAACGGTGAAGGCATCACAACGGACTTCCAAGAAGCCGTGATAGTCACCGTCGAAGGGACAGACATAGAGGGCGTAACGATACGACTGCCTGCATCACCCCAAGACCTTGTTGATGGTCATTGAAAATCCCCGGAGTTGATCACTGAAATTCCCCACCCCC
>JAPPGV010000056.1 GCA_028821235.1 bacterium | reverse complement strand
AGGAACACCGCTGCCTCGCCATACCACACCGCCATTACACAGACAGACCACTAGTGGTGCGACGCTATCGGCCAGCCAGGCTCCCCGTGGGTGGCGGGCGGCGGCTGCCAGGTCCTGCGGCCGATCGATGTCGAGCAGGAAGCCCAGGGAGGTGATCACGCGAGGCGGAGGCCCGGCAGTGAGGTGGCGATGGAAGCTGGCCGTTCCGTACCCGAACGGGTGCCGCCCTCGCCCTCCCAGCGCCGAAGTGCCGCCGTCGTAGGACGGGGCCAGCACCCGTTCCCCCGATCGCGCCACTTCCAACGCCAGAACCACCTCGTCCGGACTCAGGCACGGAAGATCTGAGTGGAGGATAAGCCAGGGTCTCCCGGCGGCCAGCCGGACGACTTTATCGGCAGCCCCGTCGAGGCCTCCGCCCGGCGGGTCTGCCACCACTCGGTGCCCTTCTACCAGTGCCCACTCCCGGACTTCCGTCGCCGAGGTGACGACGTGGGGTGTCACCCCCGCCCGGAGTACGGTTCCGGCGGTGTGCGCAGCCAGCGCCCGGGCCAGTGCCGTTCGCTCGTCCGGGCTATACGACCCCGCCAGGCGCCGGTACGCATCCCGGAAGGATCGGATCGGCAGTGCGACCAGTGGTTCATCCATTGGTTTCCGACCCACCGGATGGCTGCAGTCCCAGCCGCCGCGGGAGGGGACGCTCGTCTATCGGAACATGGACGGCCGCCGCGGCCAGGTTGACGGCGATGGCGATCCACCACATCAGGTCGTAGGCGCCGGTACGGTCGTAGATGAACCCTCCCAGCCACACCCCGATGAAGCTTCCCACCTGATGGGACAGGAACACGATACCGAACAGGGTGGCGAGGTAGCGCACCCCGAACACCTGCTCGACGATTCCCGAGGTCAGAGGCACCGTGGCCAGCCACAGCACCCCCAGCGCGGCGGCGAAGAGATAGATGGTGAGACCCGTCTTGGGCGCCAGCAGCATCCCCAGCGTGACCACGGATCTCAGGGTATAGAGGGTTGCCAGGCCGTTTTTCTTCGACCACTTCTGGCCGTAGATGCCGCTTCCGAAAGAGCCCAGGATGTTGAACATGCCGATCAGGGCGATCGAGATGGCGCCCACAACCGCGGCAAAGCCCAGGTCCTGGACGAATGCCGGGAAGTGAACGGTGATGAAGGCGATGTGGAAGCCGCATGCGAAGAATCCGGTGGTCAGGAGCAGGTAGCCCCTGTGCCGGCGGGCCTCCACCAGCGCCTCGCGAATCGTCTGATCGGTAGCCACCTCGCCCTTTGCGGTGGTGGTGTTCGGCACCAGGAAGGCCAGCGGGGCTATCAGCAGGCTGATGGCCGCCAGTATGAGCAGGGCCTGGTTCCATCCGAACGAGTTGATGAACCCCTGGCCGAGTGGCGAGAACAGCACCTGGCCGAACGAGCCCGCTGCGGTGCCCAGGCCGAGGGCCAGCGACCGCCGGTCCGGTCCGACCGCCCTGGCGATGGTCACCATGGCCAGCGAGAAGGCGGTGAGGGCCACTCCGACGCCGACTATCAGCCCGGCCGTGAGGTGGAGGAAGAGGGTGTCCTGCGCCTGCGCCATTCCCCAGACGCCCACCGAGTAGACGACGGCACCACCGGCCAGCACGTATCGTGGGCCGTAGCGGTCGGCTAGGGCGCCGGCGAAGGGCAGACCGGCGCCCCACAGGAGGTTCTGGATGGCCAAGGCCAGGGCGAAGGTCTCGCGGCTCCAGTCCTGGGCCAGGGTCATCGGGGTCAGGAACAGGCCGAAAATGGAGCGTATGCCGAATCCGATCATCCCGATGAGACATCCGGCGGCTATGACGGCTGCGGGCGACCTCCACCAGAGGGAGTCAGGATTGGCGCGGGTCACGGAGGTCTCCGATCCTGGAGGTCAGGGGAGTCGGATCATCCAATGCTAGGCCGGAGAGGGAGGGCTCAGATGCGCGCCGCCGTCTATCACGGTGCTCGGGACATCCGGATCCAGAACCTGCCAATGCCTATCCCCGGCCCGGGAGAACTGCTCCTGGAGGTCCGCTCCTCCGGAATCTGTGGCACCGACGCGCTGGAGTGGGACGGCGGTCCCATCCTCACGCCCTTGGACAAGCGCCATCCGGTGTCGGGTCATCAGGGCCCGATCATCCTGGGTCACGAGTTCGGCGGCCGGGTCGTGGACCTCGGACCGGCGGTGGACGGTTTCGCGACGGGTGACCTGGTGGCCTGCGTGGCCGGGATTTCCTGTGGCGACTGTGAGGCATGCCGGGCCGGGACCAGCAATTTCTGCGACAGGTACTTCACGCTCGGCATCGACGCGCACGGTGGTCTGGCCCGGTACGTGGTTGCCGGCTCGGCGGCTTGTCTGGAGGTGGGACGGCTCGGTCTCGACGACGACGGGGCTGCTCTCGTCCAACCTATGTCGGTGGCGCTTCACGCACTCCGGCAGGGAAGACTCCGGCCGGGCGATACAGCGGTGGTGCTGGGCGTGGGCGGGGTGGGGGCGTTCCTGTCCTACGCGGCCGCGCAGCTAGGCGCCGATGTGCTGGCCGTCGACCTCGACCCGGCCCGGCTCGCCGTCGCGGAGGCTCTCGGGGTGTGCGCCGCGCTGCGAGCGGATCCCGGCTCCTCACCGGCGCCTAATGTGCTGGGGCGTGCCGGCAGTCCGGTGTCGGTGGTGTACGAGGTAACCGGCGCTCCGGCGGCGCTGGCCGCCGCCCTGGACATGGTGCGGCCCAGGGGCCGCGTGGTTCAGGTCGGGCTCGGCGCCGATCCGGTCTCGATCGACATGCGCCGCATCACCCTCCGCGAGACCCGGCTGGTGGGAACCCGAGCCCAGGTCTTCGAGACCGACTTCGCCGACGCTGCGTCCCTCATCGCCTCCCGACCTGAGGGCTGGTCCGATGTGGCGCCGATCGCCCTTCCTCTCGATCAATTGGTCTCCGACGGCCTCCTGCCCATGGCGGAGGGCCGGCCCGAACGCATCAAGACCCTGATAGATCCGTGGGCGACTGCCATCCGGCCGGCGAGCGGTGCCCGCGCGGGTAGTATCGACCGATCGTCTCACCGAGCTCTGGAACGGGTGATAGCAGAATGAACGTCGCAGTCGTTGCCGGTCCCGACCTGGACACTCGCCTCCGTGTCTACCGGATGATGCTCGAGGCGCGCCGCTTCGAAGAGAGCGCCCACCAGATGTTCCTGCAGGGCCTGGTCAAGGGGACTACCCATCTGGGCATCGGCCAGGAGGCGGTCGCCGCCGGTTTTGCCGCCGCCATGCGCGCCGATGACCTCACCTTCTGCACCTACCGGGGTCACAACCACACCCTGCTCCGTGGCGCTCCGCCAGGCCGGCTGATGTCGGAGCTGCTCGGCAGGTCGGAGGGTGTGTGCGGCGGTAAGGGCGGCTCCATGCACCTCACCTGGGCGCCGACCGGCGCGATGGGATCGTATGCCATCGTGGGCGCCCATCTACCGATCGCCGTCGGCGCAGCCTGGGCAGCCGTAGAGCGGGGCACCGGGCAGGTGGCGGTCTGCTTCTTCGGCGACGGCGCCACCAATATCGGGGCGTTCCACGAGGCGCTCAACCTGGCGGTGGTGTGGGATCTGCCGGTGGTGTTCGTCTGCGAGAACAACCTGTACATGGAGTACACCCCGATCGGGTCGGTCACCGCCGTGGAACGCCCTGCCGCCGACCGGGCGGCCGCCTACGGGCTGGAGGGCTTGCTGGTGGACGGCAACGATCCCGACGCGATGTACGAGACCGCTTCCGATGTCATCGCCCGAGCCCGCGCAGGCGGCGGACCCAGCCTGGTCGAGGCGGTCACCTACCGTCACGGCGGCCATTCCCGGGCCGATCCTGGTACCTACCGGCCGGACGAGGAGGTCCGGCAGTGGCTGGCCCGGGATCCCATTCCCATGTACCGCGCCAGGCTGGCCGGCGCCGGAGCGTCGGAAGAGCGGTTGGAGGAAGTTGATCAGTCGGTCGAGGCATGGATCGAAGCCGCCGTGGAGGAGGCCAAGGCCGCGCCCGAGCCCACGGTCGACTCGATCGCCACCGAGGTATGGGCGGACGGAGGATCGCGATGGCGGAACTGATCACCTATCGCGAAGCGGTGGCCAGGGCCCTGGCCCAGGAGATGGAGCGCGATGACACCGTATACCTGATCGGTGAGGACGTCGCGGCCGCCGGCGGGGTCTTCAAGACCACACCGGGCCTGCTGGAGAAATTCGGCGAGCGGCGGGTCCGTGACACTCCCATCTCGGAGGAGGCGATCATCGGCGCGGTTATGGGCGCCGCCATGAACGGTCTCCGGCCGGTGGCCGAGATCATGTTCTCGGACTTCCTGGCCACCTGCTGGGATCTGGTGGCCAACCAGATCGCCAAGACCAGGTACATGACCGACGGCCAGGTCGCTCTGCCGCTGGTCATCCGTACCGCCAACGGCGGCGGGGTGCGGTTCGGCGCCCAGCACTCCCAGAGCTTGGAGAATTGGGCCATGTCGGTACCCGGCCTCAAAGTGGTGGCGCCCTCCACCCCGAGAGACGTGATCGCCCTGATGGCCGCCTCGGTTCGCGACCCCGATCCGGTGATCTTCTTCGAGCACAAGGGCCTGTTCGCCAGCCGGGGAGAGGTGCCGGACGGTGAACTGGTAGGGCGTTTGGGCGAGGCATCGGTCGTGCGGTCCGGATCGGACGCCACCATCCTGGCGCTGGCGGCCATGGTTCCCAAGGCCCTGCAGGCAGCCGACGAGCTGTCGGCCCGGGGGGTCGAGGCGACCGTGGTCGACCTGCGCTGCCTTGTGCCCCTGGACACCCGGACCATCCTCTCGACGGTTGCCGAGACCGGGAGGGTGTTCACGGTCGAGGAGAACCCGCGGCTGTGCGGATGGGGCGCCGAGGTGGTGTCGATAATCGCCGAGGAGGCCTTCTACGACCTCGACTCGCCGGTGGTGCGGATCACCACGGACCACATACCCTTGCCGGCCTCCGACATCCTGGAGGATGCCACCATCCCATCCGTAGCCCGGATCGTGGATACGGTGACCCGCTCCCTCGACTGACCATTCCGCCACACTCCGCACGCACGTTCGGTCCTTCGAGTCCCCCTCTACCACCGCCACGCTCGAAGCCGAGATGTCGTTCCGGCTGTGGGTGGCGGAAGCCTCAATCCATCAGTAGGCGGGGCCTGATCAGCAACTCCAGGCGGGCCGAGCCCCGTCCCAGATCGGACCAGGAGACGTAACGGGAACGCATGTAGGCCAGCGTTGCGGTGGTCACCCGGATCTGGTGTCCGGTCAGGTACTCGAGCATGCCGGACATGGTGGGCTCGTGCCCGACCACCATGAGGCGTTCCACCCCGGTGACCTTCTGAACCAGTTGGAGGACATCCGCAGGGCCGGCGCCGTAGAGCTCCGGAGCAACTTCGATACGGCTGTCCCACCCTCCCGCCTCGGCGGCCAACTCGGCCGTGGTCTGAGTGCGGACCGCCGGCGAAGCGAGTACCAACTCGGGCGCCAGCCGGTAGCGGGAGATGAACTCGCCGACGGCTCGGGCCGACCGGACCCCCCGCTTGTTCAAGGGGCGGCTCTGATCGGCGCCGTAGCGTGCCGTCCAGTCCGACTTGGCATGCCGGAGCAGTATCAGGTCGGGCATCGGATCACCGGTTCCGAGCGGTGCGGGATCGTTCCAGGGCCAGATCCGTGAGCGCCTGGTGGAGATCGAGGCCTCGCTTCTGGCCCCGTGGCTCGTAGGTACCGTCCGGTTGGAGCACCCACGACAGGTGATCGTCGGCCCGGCACAGATCGAGGATCTCCTCGAGCCGGTGCTGGGCTTCCGGATCCTCGACCGGGAACAGGGCTTCGACCCTCCGATCGAGATTGCGGGGCATCAGGTCGGCCGAGCCTATGTAGTACAGGAACCCGCGTTCCGGCCGTCCGAGCCGGAGGATGCGAGAATGTTCCAGGAACCGGCCCACGATGGACCGTACGGTGACGTTCTCGCTCAGCCCGGGGACTCCGGGCCGCAGGCAGCACACCCCCCGGACGATCAGGTCGATCCGGGTACCCGCCTGGGAGGCCTCGTAGAGGGCATTGATCATCCGCTCGTCGACCAGGCCGTTGAGCTTGGCCACGATGTGCCCGTCTCCGTACTCGGACTCGCGCCGGACCAGTTCGAGGAAATGGTCGCGGAGTTCGGTAGGCGCCACCACCAGCTTCCGGTAGGACTTCTGCTTGCTGTAGCCGGTCATGTGGTTGAAGAGGTCGCTGACATCGGCGCCGATCTGCGGGTCCTTGGTGAACAGGCCCACGTCCTCGTACAGCCGGGCGGTCTTCTCGTTGTAGTTGCCGGTGGACGTGTGGACGTAGCGAGCCAGGCGGCCCTCCTCCTGGCGGACCACCAGGCAGAGCTTGGCGTGGGTCTTGAGGCCGACCAGCCCGTAGACCACATGCACACCGGCTTCCTCCAGCGCCTGGGCCTGCTCGATGTTGCGCTCCTCGTCGAAACGGGCCTTCAGTTCTACCAGTGCTACCACCTGCTTGCCCAACTCGGCCGCGGTTATCAGCGACCGGGCGATGGAGCTGTCCGACGATGTCCGATACAGCGTCTGCTTGATACCCAGCACCTGGGGGTCATGGGCGGCTTCGCGCACGAACTCAGCAGTCGAGGCGGCAAACGACTCGTAGGGGTGATGGACGATGAGGTCACGCTCGCTGATGAGGTCGAAGAAGGAGCGCTCGGCCGAGAGGCCGGCCGGCACCACCGGCGGGAACGGCTTCCAGCGGAGTTCCGGCCGGTCCAGATCGGCCAACGTCGTCAGCGAGCCGAGGTCCAGCAGGCCGGCAATGCGATAGACATGGCGGTCCTTGATGTCCAGTTCCCGCATCAGCAGGTCGAGTACGTCGGGGTCGATGTCCCGCTCCACCTCCAACCGCATCACCTGGCCGCGACGCCTGCGGCCGATCTCGGACTTCAGCGCGGCCAGAAGGTCGTTGGTCTCGAACTCGGCCAGCTCGTAGTCGGTGTTGCGGGTGAGCCGGAACGGATGGCACTTGGAGACGTGCATGCCCGGGAACAGCTCGTCGATGTAAGCCGAGATCAGCTGTTCGAGCGGTACGAACCCGCGCTGGTCGGGAAGCTCGATGAACCGCGGCAGGATCGGCGGGACCTTCACCCGGGCGAACCGCTGCTCCCCAGTCTCCGGCTCCTTGACCATGACCGCCAGGTTCATGGACAGGTTCGATATGTACGGGAAGGGATGGGCCGGATCGACCGCCAGCGGGGTCAGAACCGGATACACCCGGTCGTGAAACACCCGATGAAGATACGCTTGGTCGGTCTCGTCCAGCGCATCCCACAGCAGGATGTGGATGCCGAGGCGGTCCAGAGCAGGCTGCAGCTCCGTGCGGAATACATGGCTCTGTTGCTCGCATATCTCAACGACCACCGACCGGATCCGGTCCAGCAGCTCCGGTGTCGACATCCCCGCCCTCGACAGATCCTCGAAGCCGGCGTCCACCTTCTCCTCGAGTCTGGCCACCCGCACCTGGTAGATCTCGTCGATCAGCTCGCTCACGATTGCTACATATCTGACCCGCTCCAGCAGGGGGGTGCGGTGGCGCTCGGCTTGGGCCAGAACCCGCCGGACGAACTCGAGCTGGGAGAGTTCCCGGATGAGGAACGGATGGTCGGAGCGGACGCCCATCAGGCTCGTAGCTCCCTCAGATCCGCGTGCGGTAGACCCGCGGCCACGTTGCGAACCGGTTGGCCCGTCTCACGATCGGCCAGTCCGTTGAACAGGAGGTCGGTCATCGCTCCGGCAACGGTCGGCAACGCCGCCTCGGGGTCGTCGGCATCGATCAGCGCCTGTGCGGCGGACATGATCATGTCGTTGAGAAAGCGGCCGGCGAGTCCGGGCGGGAGCCTCTTGAGATCACCCGCCTCCACTCCGGCCCGGTAGGTATCCACGAATTCACGCGCCAGCGACTGGTGCGCCACCGCCACGCGCTGCCGAGCGGATTCGGAGAGCTTGTGGATCTCTCGGTGAAGCAACCGGCCCAGGGTGGGCTCGGTGGCCAGGAACTCGAGTGTGACCACCACCAGGTTCCGGAGACGCTCCACCGGCGTGATGCCGGACGGAATCCGGGATATCAGGTTCCGGATCGTCGGCGGGAGGGTCTCCTCCACGAGGGAGGCGAGCAGGTCGTCCTTGTCCGTGAAGTAGTCGTAGAGGGTGGTGCGGCCCATCCCCACACCGGCGGCGATGTCACCGAACGAGGTGTCCTCGTACCCCCAGGTGGCGAAGAGTTCCCGAGCCTTGTCGAGGATGAGGGCGCGGGTGATCACCTTGTGCTCGGCGATGCTGGCGGCTCTGATCCGGGGCATGGGCGAGAGATTAACCCTCACGCCGCCCTTTGAGAAGGGGTTTCGCGATCCCGGGCACGTGGGGCCCGCTCAGCGGTGCCGGGTCAGCCGGCAAGCTCCCTCTCGAGCGGGGTCCGGAACCTGGGCGTGACCCGGGTCTGGCCCATCCAGTCCTCGAGATGCTCCGCTATCCGAGCTACATCGGCTGCTCCCTCGGCGCCGACGTCCTCTAGGAGGCGGTACGAGATGCGGCCTGCCTTGGTCTGGGCCCAACCGCCCACCACCCTGCCGTCCCACCACACGGTGGGTCCGGCGTTCCCGTTGCGGTCGTAGAGGGGCCCGGCGTGGTCGCCCAGGTACCAGTCCCGGTCCCGCCATCCCATGATGGTGGAGTCGAGTGACGGCAGCAGGGCCGCTCGCGGCTCGGATGGTGGGGTTGGTTCCAGATCATGCGCGAGGACGAAGGCCGGTCCTTCGTCGGTTTCCGCCTCGGAGACCTCCAGGGATCCGAGGGCAGCCCGTACATCCCGGAGGGGCCAGCCCGACCACCACTTCAGGTCGGCCATCGTCCCCGGTCCGTAGGCGCGCAACCACAATTCCAGGATCCGCGCCCGCGCCTGGGCTGGGTCGAGGTCGCGGATACCACGCGGAATCAGTCCTGCCGGAGTGGTCCAGCGGTACTGCCCGCTGATCCATGACCCGCGGGGCCGGGCCCGGATGATCCGCCCTTCGCAGGCAAGGAGGAAGAGCACCCGGGTCGAGACCCCGACCTTCCCGCCCCACGCCTTTCCCTTCCCGAACTCGAGGGTCAGCTTGAGTTCCGGCACGTCCTCGCGCAGCTCCATAGCCGCGGCTTGGCCGCGCCTGGCGATGGCTTCTGTGGTCGCATCCGACACCCGCCGTACCCAAGCCTCGCCGTCACGTGCCAGGTTCTGGCCCTCCAGGTATCCGACCAGGCGTTTCCGCACCGCCGGCGCCAGCCTCAGGGAGCAGCCATGTTGCAGGAGCGGTACCTGCCCGGCCGGAACGGCGAACAGGGTGCCCCGCATTCCGAGTACCCGGAACAGGGTGGGCCGGTCGTAAAGCTCCCGCTCCAGGTCGGCGACAGTGATCCCCGGCACCCGGGCCCGCGCCGAGAGGAAGACAGTGGTCGGGTCGCTGGAATGCAGGCCCACCAGGCGCCTGGCAGCCTCGGTGGCCGAAGCGGCCGGATGATCGGGATGAAGATGGTGGCGCCTCACCAGCCGCCGCCGCCGTTCTTCCCTGCTGATCCGCGCCTTCGCCATCTCGCTCCAGCATACGTTGCACCGACCTGACGACCGTCCCCTTCGGGACACACTCCGCAGCCAAGTGACCTACCTGCGAGCCAACCCGGTGTGCTCCGGGGCGCCCGGCGCTCCTACGCTGCTGCGGCCCCATCCGGGAGCGAGAGCCATGCAATCAGGTCACGCGGGTCGCCGGTAGGAGGCCGCTGAAAGAGACGGGGATTGGCGGGCCTGCGATGCGCTGACGGGGGTTTCGGCGTCGAAATCGGGCCAACCGGACATTCTTCAGTACCCTCCTGGTCATGCCTGCAACGGTGGTGCTGGGTGCCCAGTGGGGTGACGAGGGCAAGGGCCGGGTAACCGACCTGTTCGCCCGGGATGCCGACTACGTGGTCCGCTACCAGGGCGGCAACAACGCCGGTCACACCATCGTGGTCGGTTCGGAGCGTTTCGCGCTATCACTCGTGCCTTCGGGGGTCATGTATCCGGGGGTTACGCCGGTCATCGCCTCCGGGGTGGTCATCGACCCCCAGGTGTTGCTGGCGGAGATGTCCATGCTGGAGGAACGGGGTATCGACCCGTCACGGCTTCGCATCTCGGGCAACGCCCATCTGATCATGCCCTACCACCGCAAGCTGGACACGGTCATGGAGCGCTACCTGGGTCGCAACCGGATCGGGACTACCAAGAGGGGGATCGGGCCTGCCTACACCGACAAGATCGCCCGCACCGGAATCCGGGTACAGGACCTGTTCGACCCGGCGATCTTCTCCGACAAGCTGGAGACCGTCCTGACCGAGAAGAACAAGATCCTCACCCGGGTCTACAACCAGCTTCCGATGAAGTCGTCGGGGATCGTGGACGAGTACCTCCGTTATGCAGAGCGGCTTCTGCCGATGGTGGATGACACTTCCCTGCTGATCTGGGAGGCCCTGGCGGGTGGGAAGGACGTGCTCTTCGAGGGGGCGCAGGGCACCCTGCTCGACATCGACCACGGCACCTACCCGTTCGTCACCTCCTCCACCCCAACCGCCGGGGGGGCGGCGGTCGGGGCCGGGGTCGGTCCCAAGGTGCTGGACCGGGTTGTGGGCGTGGCCAAGGCCTACATATCCCGGGTCGGCAGCGGTCCCTTCCCCACCGAGCTGTCGGACGAAGCCGGTGATCGCATGGTGGACGTGGGCGGCGAGTACGGCACGGTGACGGGGCGGCGTCGGCGATGCGGCTGGCTCGACCTCGTGGCCCTCCGCTATGCCCGCCGGGTCAACTCGCTCACCGAGCTCTTCATCACCAAGCTCGACGTCCTGTCCGGTTTCGATACGATCCGGGCTGCCACCGGCTACCGGTCGGGGAGTGACACCTATTCCGAGTTCCCCCGCCAGCAGCGGGTTCTCTACAACTGCTCTCCTATCTACGAGGAGTTCGAGGGCTGGGAAGAGGACATCACGGACATCCGGAGCTTCGGGGACCTTCCCGGCCAGGCCCGTCGCTACATCGAGTTCATCGAGGATCAGGTCGGTCTTCCGGTGAGCCGGATATCGGTAGGCCCCGAACGCGCCCAGGTGGTCACCAGACAGTAGGACCAAGGCTCCTGGCCGTGTCTTGCCAATGGGTTATGCCTTTTTCTCCTAATGCGTTAGGAATATGGGGCCAATAGGCCTGGGATCATGTCAGGGGCCGCCCGGCCGCCGGACGCTCCCAGCACCCATCAATGGAGGCCGTGATGCACAACTTCCACTCCGACACCCAGACCAAGCCGACGGCGGGGATGCGGGCCACGGTCCTGGACGCTGATGTCGGAGACGAGCAGTTGGGCACCGACCCCACCACCTCCCGGCTGGAGAGCCGCGTTGCCGAGTTGCTGGGCAAGGAGGCGGCCTTGTTCCTGCCGTCAGGCACCATGTGCAACGAGATCGCCATCAAGGTCCACGTAGATCCCGGAGATGAGGTGATCGCGCATTGGAGCAGCCACATCATCGGCTACGAGTCGGGTGGCCCGGCGGCTCTGGCCGGCGCCATGGTCCACCCGCTTGACGGGGATCACGGGAGGTTCACGGGTGAGCAGGTCGCTCGGGCCATCCGGCCCAAGTCCCGGTACATGCCCCCCTCCCGGCTGGTGTCGATCGAGCAGACCGCCAACCTGGCCGGGGGGGCGATCTGGCCTATCGAGGTCATAGACGAGGTGGCGGAGGTGGCCCACGGCGCGGGCCTCGTCACCCACATGGACGGCGCCCGCCTGCTGAACGCGGTGGTAGCAACCGGAGTCCCGGCGGCTCGTTTCGCCGAGGGGATGGACAGCGTCTGGGTCGACCTGACCAAGGGTCTTGGCGCAGGGGTCGGGGCGGTGATGGCCGGCAGCCGGGACTTCATCGATCGGGCCTGGCGATGGAAGCAGCAGTGGGGTGGGGCGATGCGCCAGTCCGGCATCATCGCCGCGATGGGCCTCTACGCGCTCGACCATCATGTTGATCGGATGGCGGATGACCATGCCCGGGCGGCCCGGATCGGGGCGGCCATGTCCGGGATGGCCCGGGTGGCGAGCGTGTTGCCGGTGGAGACGAACATCGTGATATTCCGGATGACGTCGGACGGCCCGGGCTCAGCTGAGCTGATCGAGACCGCACGCCGGGCGGGCGTGCTCATCTCACCCCGGGATGAGCGAACCTGCCGCATAGTCACCCATCTCGACGTGGACGACCATGACGTGGACGTCCTATTGGAGGTGATGGGCTCGGCCCTCGACTGATCAATCGACAGTTGAGTTCTAGCGCAGAGAACCATTCGGACAGTCCTATAATCCCGGGCTCCACCCGGTTCTCTGGCTTCTCGTGCGGGAGCGGGTTAGTCTGGTGGGGCGGTACGGGGGCGTGGTGAAGCCTGGAGTTCACGCCGGCCTGTCAAGCCGGAGGTCGCGGGTTCAAATCCCGTCGTCCCCGCCACGAGGACCAGCCGCTCGGAGGGTACTGAAGAGTGTCCAGTTGGCCCGATAGCCGGCTGGAAGATCGCAGGTCGGGGAATCGGGGGTCAACCCATCCCCGTCCTTTCAGCGCCCTCCTCGGAGACGGTTCTCGTAGCTCAGCGGCCAGGTAGCTCAGTCGGTAGAGCGCTGCTCTGAAAAAGCAGAGGTCCCCGGATCGACGCCGGGCCTGGCCACCCATGACATCCGTCCCATCGTCTGTCCCGGATAAGCGGCGGTCTTGGCGACCGGGCCCCGGCCAGCGGTCCGCCGTGACGTCGGCGCTTCCTTCTACAGACAACTTGACATCATAGGTATTCGCCATATAAACTCCTTTGTGTTACAAACTATAGGGAGGTTCCCATCGTGCCCCCGGCAGTCAGCGTCGAAGGCCTAACCAAGACCTACGGCTCCGTCACCGCATTGGCGGGGGTCAGCTTCACGGTCGACGAGGGTGAGGTGCTGGCGATCCTCGGCCCGAACGGCGCCGGCAAGACCACCGCGGTGGAGATCCTGGAGGGCTACCGGCGGGCGGACGGCGGCACGATCAGCGTGCTGGGCCACGATCCGTCGTCCGGCGGGAGGGAGTTTCGCGATCGGATCGGAATCGTCCTCCAGGAGACCGGTATCGAGGTGGTGCTGACGGTCCGGGAGGCCATCGATGTCTACGCCCGGTCCTATTCCCGCCGGCTGCCCACGGACGAGTTGATCAACCTGGTAGGGCTGGACGGCAAGGCCGATGCCCGCATCAAGACCCTCTCCGGCGGGCAGAAACGCAGGCTCGACCTCGCACTGGGTCTGGCCGGGGATCCCGATCTGGTGTTCCTGGACGAGCCCACCACGGGGTTCGATCCGTCGGCGCGCCGCAAATCGTGGGCGATGATCGAAGGCTTGACCAACCTCGGCAAGACGATCCTGCTCACCACCCATTACCTGGACGAGGCTCAGCACCTGGCGGATCGGATCATCGTCCTGTCCGGCGGCTCCATAGTTGCCGAAGGAACGGCTGACGCGCTGGGCGAGGGCCGGGCGTTCAGCACCATCTCGTTCACCGCCGAAGGCGCGGACGGGCTTCCTCGATTGGAGGGCGGACCGGACATGACCGGCCACACCGTCACCTACCGATCCACCTCGGTGACCACCGATCTGCTCGAGTTGACGACCTGGGCCACGGAGCGGGGGGTCGAGTTGGGCGGCCTGGAAGTGACCCGGCCCAGCCTCGAGGACGTATACCTCGACATCGTGGGCGAGACCGAGAACGGGGGTCGGCCATCATGAGCCCCGCCCGTTACCTGTCCCTCGTCTGGGGTCAGATCCGCCACAACAACCGCCTGTTCTGGCGGACGCCGGCCGCCGCCTTCTTCACCCTGGCGCTACCGGTCATCTTCCTGGTGCTGTTCAGCGTCATCTTCGGGGACCAAGAATGGAGTGGCTATAGCTTCGCCCAGTTCTTCGCCCCGGCCATGGCCGTGTTCGCCGCGGTGTCTTCATCGTTCAGCAACCTGGCGATCGGAGTGTCCTACGCCCGGGACCAGGGGATTCTCAAACGGGTCCGGGGCACACCGCTCCCCGCCTGGGTATACATGGCCGGGCGAATCGGCTCCGGGGTCTGGATGGCCGTGCTGTCGGTGGGCCTGATGTTCGTCCTGGGGTGGGCCTTCTTCGACTTCCGGATGGTGTGGGACAACCTCGGCAGCGCCCTGCTGGTCTTCGTGGTGGGGATCGCCACGTTCTCGGCGCTCGGCTTGGCGGTGTGCGCGTCGCTCAGGAACGCCGACTCGTCCCCCGCCGCCGCCAATGGCGTGTTCCTGCCGATGGCCTTCGTTTCGGGGATCTTCATCCCGCTGGACGATGCGCCGCAGTGGCTGGTCATCCTGGGCGATGTCTTCCCGTTGAAGCACTTCGCCGGACCGTTCCGTGAGGCATTCGACCCGTTCCACGAAGGGGCGATCATCGGGTGGGAGCACTTGGGGGTGATGGGCCTCTGGCTGGTGTTCGGTATGTTGGTCATCACCCGCTACTTCACCTGGGATCCCCGCGGCGCATAGGGCCCCGGATAACAGGAGAGCGGTGGTTCAGCCGACCCGCCGGATGTCGGCGCCCATGGCCCCGAGCCGGGTGTCGATCGCCTCGTAACCCCGCTCGATCTGCTCGGCGTTGTGGATCACGCTCTCGCCCTCGGCCACCAGCGCCGCGATGAGAAGCGCCATACCGGCCCGGATGTCGGGGCTGGACATGGTGCTGGCCGTCAACTTGTTGGGTCCCATGACCACCGCCCGGTGAGGATCGCACAGCACTATCTGGGCGCCCATGACGATCAGGCGGTCCACGAAGAACATCCTCGACTCGAACATCTTCTCGTGGATGAGGATCGAACCGTAGGCCTGGGTGGCGGCCACCAGCGCGATGCTGGTCAGGTCGGCCGGGAACGACGGCCACGGCCCGTCCTCGATCTTGGGGATGGCGCCGCCGAGGTCGGGCAGTACGTTGAGTGGTCCGTTGAAGCGCATCTGGGCAATGCCGTCCGGCAGCGGGTCGTACTTGATGCCCAGGCGAGCCCAGCCCAGGTCGATGGGCTTGTTCATCTCCGGCTGGTAGCCACCGATGGTGATGGGGGATCGCGTAACGGCGGCCAGCGCCATGATGCTCCCCACCTCGATGTGATCGGGGCAGATGGTGTACTCGCCGCCGCTCAAGCGTTCCACGCCTTCGATCTGGAGGATGTTGCTGCCGATGCCGGAGATGCGAGCGCCGAGCGTGTTGAGGAAGTGGCACAGATCCTGGACGTGCGGTTCGCACGCGGCGTTCTCGATGGTGGTATGACCTTCGGCGAGCACCGAGGCCATGATCAGGTTCTCGGTGCCGGTCACGGACGGTTCGTCCATGAACACCACCGATCCCTTGAGCGTCCCGGCCCGGAACCGGTGACCGTTCAAGAAGGTGTACGAGGCGCCGAGTCCTTCCAGAGCGTGCACATGGGAGTCGATCCGGCGCCGCCCGATGACGTCACCACCCGGCGGTGGGAGGGTGACCTCGCCGAAACGGGCCAGGGAAGGGCCGGCCAGCAGGATGGAAGCCCGGATGATGCTGGCCTGTTCCTCGGAGATCTCCGAACTGGTCATCCCGTTGCAATGGATGTGGAGGGTCGCCGGCTCCGGACTGGTGATCGACGCTCCCATGCCCTCCAGGATGAGGAGCAGGGACTTGACGTCGCCGATCAGTGGCACGTTGTGCAGGATGACCGGCTCTTCGGTCAGCAGACAGGCCGCGATTATCGGTAGAGCGGCGTTCTTGTTGCCCGACGGCTCGAAGTGCCCGTGTAGCCGGGTCGGACCCCTGACCAGGAAGCTCGTCATCCCGATTCACAGGGTAGCCGCGACCCGCCCGCGTGCCTGCCATTTGTCAGTCCTATATTTCAATAGTGAGCAGATACTGGTATACATCTAGGTGCGAACAAAGGGCCAGGTATGACGTTTGGGGAACTCCGCAGGGCCGTCATGCTGGTTCTGCTCGATCGCGGGGATGGCGCTTTCCGGTGCCCGACCTGTTTAAGGACTACATTTGGTTTGGTTGGAGGAGGCGATCATGAGTCTGTCCGATCGGATCACGCCCATCAGCCATCTCAAGGCGCATGCCGCCGAGATCGTACGCACCATCGGCGACCGGGGAGAGCCTTTGATCGTCACCCAGAACGGTGAGGCCAAGGCCGTCATCCAGGACATCGATAGCTACGAGCAAATGCAGGAGACCCTCGCTCTGCTCAAGCTACTGGCGCTCGGGCGACGCGAGGTCGAAGCGGGAAGGACACGGCCGGCTTCCGACGTGATCGCCCAGTTCCGGGAGCGTGCAGAGCCCCCCGTAACCCGTAGCCCTAGTCGGTTCGGGTTTCGATCCTAAGGTCTTCCGCCGAGTATCCGAACAGCTCCAGAAGCTCCATTGCCCGACGCTTGATTGCCGCGGATGAGAGATTCGTGTGCAAGTAGATGCCGGACGCTCCAACCGGTTTCGGGGCCACGACGTCGTCCTCGCTGCGAGACGCATACGGGTTCTTCCTACCCTGTAGATCCAGAATCCGATCGGCAAAGCCCTGGCCGTGCTGCTGGTACAGAGCCTCGGCCACTCCTACCAGCAGTCCCTTCCAGGTGCTCACCTCGTGCCGCTCGCCCCGTAGCTCGTAGGCCACGATCTTTGCCCCTCTCTTTGGAGAACGGCGCTTGGGCTGACGTTCCAGGGGGTCTTGTCTTGGCCGTTGAGGCGGCGCAGAGGGCGGAGCCGGGTCGGATGGGGCCACGGTCGGTACCTTCGATCCGCGCAGTACGGCTTGCACCTGCTCGGGAGCAGGTCGGAGGTTCAGCTCCTCGTACGCACGGTCAACAACCAACTCGACCAGTCGCTGATCAGGCTCCTGCCTCATTCGTGACCAGATGTCGGGGAGCTTCGAGTTGAGGTGGTCGGCTTGCCGGCGGGCTTTCAGGACCTCCTTGGCGCGTCGCTCCGAGCGTTTGCTAAGCAGGTTCTCCTTACCCAGGAAGGCGTCCAAGTCCTCTGACAGTCGCTCGATGGGACCGTTCATCAGATCGAGGTTGGCGAAGCAGCGTTCCTCTGGCGGGCCATCCTCTTTCGGAAGGTAGATCCTCCACTCTGGGCCATTGGTTAAGACACATATGTTGATGCCCTCGTAGAACGCGTACCCGAGGACTTGGCCTACATGCTTGTTGAGGTCTTGGCCAGGCGCCTTTGCTTCGATCAGGGCCGCGATTCGACGCCCTCCCTTCAGCGCTATGTCGACCTTCCCACCACTCTTGCGGTCTCCGACAGGGTGTTCCCAAAGCACCTCCGGATCGGCAGTGTCCCATCCGAGATGATCCAGCACCGGTCGGATGATCTGGAATTTCGCGGTTTCTTCATTGGCAGGCAACGGCCGGTTCCTGATCGACTCAAGGACATCTCGCAACGACAATCGTGCCTCCCTAATGACTCGCGCGCCAGGTAAGCCTACCTTTCGGGCCTGGCAGGGCCAGGGATCCGTCCGGCGCGGGCGGCGTCGCGGAATGAGGGCCGGGGCGGGGTAGCATCGGGGCATGTTCCGTTTTCTTACTGCCGGTGAGTCTCACGGGCCCGGGTTGGTCACCGTCGTGGAGGGGCTTCCCGCCGGGTTGGAGGTGTCACGCCAGGGTCTCGGGTACGAGCTGGCCCGGCGCCGTCTCGGTTACGGGCGGGGCGCCCGCATGAAGATCGAGAAGGACGAGCTGGAGATCATGGGCGGGGTCCGCCATGGCCGGACCCTCGGTTCTCCGGTGGCCGTGATCATCCGCAACACCGAGTGGCCCCGCTGGCAGGAGGAGATGTCGCCCGAGCCCGGTGTCCCCAAGCGGCCGATGACGACGCCCCGGCCGGGGCACGCCGACTTGGTGGGCATGCTCAAGTACGACACCAAGGACGCCCGCAACATTCTCGAGCGGGCATCGGCCCGGGAGACCGCCGCCAGGACCGTGGCCGGCTACCTCGCCAAGCAGCTGCTGTCCAGCATCGGCGCCACGGTGGTCAGCCATGTGGTCGCTGTCGGCGCGGCCGTGTCCGAATCCGGTGACCTACCCACCATCGAGGACCTGCCCACCATCGACGCGTCATCGGTCCGGGCGTTCGGCACCGACGCCGAGGCATTGATGGTCGCCGAGATCGAGCGGGCCAAGTCGGACCGCGACACGCTCGGGGGTGTGGTGGAGGTGCTGGTCTACGGGCTGCCGCCCGGAGTGGGCTCCTATGACCATTGGGACCGGCGCATCGAAGCCCGCCTCGCCGAAGCGCTGATGTCGATCCAGGCCATGAAGGCGGTGGAGGTCGGCGACGGTCTGGAGTCGTCCCGCCGCCGGGGCTCCGTCGCCCACGACGAGATCTACTACGAGGACGGGCGGTTCTTCCGCAACACCGACCGGGCCGGGGGCATCGAGGGAGGTATGACCACGGGCCAGCCTTTGCGGGTTCGGGTGGCGATGAAGCCGCTATCGACGGTGATGCGTCCGCTTCCCACCGTGAACGTGGTGACGAAGGAGCCCGAGGTTGCCTTCCGGGAGCGTTCCGATGTCTGTGCGGTGCCGGCCGCCGGCGTGGTGGCCGAACAGATGGTGGCCATCGTGGCGGCCCAGGAGCTCCAACGGAAGTTCGGCGGCGACACGGTGGAGGACTTCGTTGTCAACGTGACCTCCTACCGGCACCGTATCCGCACGTTCTGATGGTGCCCTTAGCCCCAATTGTTCATGGTGGGGGTTAGTCCGGGTGACCGAAATGGGTGTTCCGTGCTCCTGACCCGGGGTCATGGCCATTTGGCAAGCCCCCTCTTCCGGCCGGGTGTGGGATCAAACGCCGGGCGAAGGGTGGCCGCTGGCAAATGATGTGGTTGAAGTGGCCTGATCCGCGTGGGTGTGCTGGGGACAGGAACAATCAGGGCTAGGTAGGGCGATGGGGATCCTCTGGCTCGTCGGCATGATGGGCAGCGGGAAGAGCACGGTCGGTCGTTGCATCGCTGCTACCACGGATCGCCGGTTCATCGATGTCGACTCGATGGTGGAGGCGCGAGCCGGCAAGTCCATCGCAGGCGTCGTCGATGAGCAGGGCGAGGCGGCTTTTCGTGAGATGGAGGGCGCCGAGATACGCCGCCTGTCCGCGGAGCCGGGACGGGGCGGCACAGGCCGGGTGATAGCGACCGGCGGGGGTGTGGTCCTCGACCCGGCCGGTGTTGAAGCTATGCGCCGCTCCGGAGTGGTGGCGTGGCTGGACGCGCCCGCCGGAGTGCTCGCCGGTCGTATAGGGGGCGAGGACCGTCCGTTGCTGGCAGGTTCGGATGTGGCATCCCGATTGGCGGAGATCCTGGCCGTTCGCCACAGCCTCTACCACCAGGCCGCTCACTACAGGATCGACGCGGACCGCCCGGTCGGCGAGGTGGTTGCCGAGGTGGTCGGTTGCGCCCGGATAGCGGTCGATGACGCGTCGGAGGTGCTGATCGGCCCCGGTCTGCCCGATCGTCTCCTGCCGGCGTCCTCCGGCCGTGAGCAGGCGGTGATCATCTGCCAGCCGGGTTCCCGCCCTGTTGCCGGATCAGTGCTCGAACTGCTCCGCTCCGAGGCGGAGGCCACCCTGATCGAGGTGCCCGACCGAGACACAGCCAAGTCCGTCGACACGCTGGCCGTCCTCTACAGCCGGCTCGCCGAGCTCAACCTGGGAAGGCACGACGCCATCGTGGGTGTCGGGGGCGGGGCGGTGACCGACCTGGCCGGGTTCGTGGCGGCCACCTGGCTGAGAGGTATCGAGTCGGTCCTGGTGCCTACCACGCTCCTGGGCGCCGTCGATGCCTCCATCGGTGGCAAGACCGGAATCAACGTGATGGGCAAGAACCTGGTCGGATCCTTCTGGCATCCGTCCCGGGTCGCCATCAGCCTCGACGTGCTGAGCCGGCTCCCGGAGCCGCTCCTGCTGGAAGGATCGGCCGAGGCGGTGAAGGCGGGCTTCATCGCCGATCCGAGGCTGGTGGACCTGTTCATGGAACACGGGCCGTCCTTCCCGATGGCCGAGGTGGTGAGCCGGGCTGTGGCGGTCAAGGCGGAGGTGGTGTCGGAGGACTTCCGGGAGACCGGCCGCCGGGCGATCCTCAACTTCGGGCATACCCTTGGTCACGGCATCGAGGTGGTGTGCGGGCTATCCCACGGCCACGCGGTAGCGGTGGGGATGGTGGCCGCCGCGGCCGTATCCGCTGACCGCCTCGGGTTCGACGAATCCCGAGTGCGGGTTCCGCTGGAGCGTCTGGGCCTGCCGACCCGCGTCGACACCGCCGATTCCGACGCCATCCTTCGGATCGTACAGCGGGACAAGAAGCGCACCGCGACCGGCCTCCGCATGGTGCTGCTAAGCGACATCGGCGATCCGGTGGTCGAGTACGTGGATGAGGCAGCTCTGAGGCTCGGCCTGGCGGCCGTCGGCCTAGCGGGTTGAACCTCGCACGGTCCGACGGCGCGGCCTCGCGGTCTCGGGTCCTGCTGCCGGGCGTGGGTCTGGCGATCCCCCGCTCCATCACACCGCCGTCAGCCGCCAACAGGCCTCCCGTCGACGCCGGCATCCTCACGTACCCCACTGAACGCCCGGCCGGGCCAAACCGGCGGTCCTTGGCCCTGCCCGTTATCGGCAGAGACGCTCCGCTATCACCCCCGTAGTCCAGCTCGTGGATTGGGATTCCGCAACTGTTGCTGCGTGCTCCCGGTAGGATGAGTGGCGGCCGGGTCGGGTGACCGGGCCCTAACGACTCGAGGATCGGTCCTACTCGAGCCGGGTCGTCCCAGCGGTGAATGCGAGTGCCCCGAAGCGGTTATCGGTCCCATCAGACGCGGGAACTCGGGATTGATGGACCGCGGTTTCTGAATTCGGATACGTCAGGAAGAGCGGTGCGAAGGCATGGTGAAGACACTGTTGCCGGCGAAGCGGCTGCCGGCAGTGGAAGGTCTACGGGATGCAGGCGTGCCCGCGCGCCGGCCGGTTTGGTGACGACATGGGAGCTGTGAAGGACACCGGCCGGGGGCAGGCCGCGAACGAGACTCTGGGCGGTCGCATCTCCAGGTTGACTGACGCAATCCTGCGGATCAGTGAAGACCTTGAGCTCGACACCGTCCTTCAGGAGGTCGCGGACGGTGCCCGGTTGCTGACCGGCGCCCGCTACACCGCTCTCACCACTCACGACGAATCCGGCAAGCCTCAGGACGTGCTGATCTCCGGTCTGACCGACGAGGAGACCGAGCGGATATTGAGCTATGGGTCGGGGACAGCCATTTTCGGGTACCTCAGCCTGCTACGCGAGTCGCTGAGAACACGGGACTTCATAGCCCACGTCGAAGCGGCCGGATTTACCGACTTTCCGGTGAAGATCGGGACATTCCTGAGTACCCAGATCCGCGTGCGGGACAGGCACGTGGGAAACATCTACATCGGTGAGAAAGAGTCCGGCGGGGAGTTCACCCTCGAGGACGAGGAGACCCTGAAGATGTTCGCCGCGCAGGCGGCGATGGCTATCACCAACGCACGCCGTTACGGTGACGAGCAGCGGGCCAAAGCCGACCTCGAAGCCCTACTCAACACCTCTCCGGTGGGCGTGCTGGTCTTCGATGCGCTCACCCGTGGAGTGGTCAGGATCAACCGGGAAGCGTGCCGCGTCATCGGTCACCAATCCGGGGAGGAGAAGGACTCCGCTCGTACCCTCGGCAAGGTCGAGTTCCGGCGCATGGACGGAACGGTCATGGCGCCCGACGAGGTCCCGTTCCAGCGGGCACTTCGTACCGGCGAGACCGTGCGCGCCGAGGAGTCTGTAATCGTCCCTCCATCCGGTGACCAGGTAACCACCCTCATCAACGCCACTCCCATCCACTCTGAAGACGGCCAACTCGTCGCCGTCGTGGCAACCATCCAGGACATCACTCCGCTGGAGGAACTGGAGCGGCTCCGTACCGACTTCTTGGGGATGGTCAGCCACGAGTTGAGAACCCCGCTGACTTCGATCAAGGGTTCCGCCGCCACCGTGCTGGGTGCCTCATCGCCGTTTGATCCGGCCGAGATCCGGCAGTTCTTCCGCATCATCGAAGAACAGGCCGACAACATGCGGGACCTCATCAATAACCTGTTGGACCTGAGCCGGATAGAGGCGGGAACCCTTTCGGTCGTTGCCGAACCGACCGATGTGTCGGCCGTGATCGACCAGGCAAGGAATGCCTTCCTCAGCAGCGGATACCGCAACAGCATCGAGATCAACGTGACACCGAACTTGCCGCGGGTCGCAGCGGACGGCAAGCGGATCGTCCAGGTGCTGCACAACCTCTTCTCCAACGCGTCGAAATACTCCGGGGACTGGTCTCCCATCCGGGTGACGGCCTGGCTGCATGAAGCCCACGTCGTCATATCGGTCACCGACGAGGGCACAGGTGTAGCCAGCGAGAATCTGCCTCGCCTGTTCACGAAGTTCTCCCGGATCGATGTCGGCGCAGACCACCGGGTCAGCGGCAACGGCCTCGGCCTCGCGATCTGCCGAGGCATCGTGGAGACCCACGGCGGCCGTATCTGGGCTGAGAGCGATGGGGAAGGGCACGGAACGCAGTTCATCTTCACGCTCCCGGCTGTCGACGAGACCACCGGCGATCGTCTACCCGACCACGCCGGGTCCACGTATGCCGGTGACATGCCTAGAGCGAGCGACCGGGTCCTGGTAGTGGACGACGACCCTCAGATACTGCGCTACGTTCGCAATACCCTGACCGCGGCGGGATACACACCGGTGCTAACCGGCGACGCGAACGAGGTGGGCAGCTTGCTCGAATCGGAGAGCCCGCGACTCGTGCTGGTGAACCTGGTCCTACCCGGTATCGACGGGTTCGAGTTACTGAGGCGCATCCGCTCCGATTTCCACACCCCGGTCATCATCCTGTCCGGCCTTGGGCAAGGCCAGGAAATCGCCAAGGCGTTCGAGCTAGGAGCCGCCGACTACGTTGTGAAGCCGTTCTCCCCGGCCGAACTCGTGGCCAGGATAGGAGCGGCGCTACGCCAGGCGGCCGCCTTTCCGCACGCCGGGATCGAACCGTACAGGTGCAGCGACCTAGCCATCAACTATCTGGAACGTTCAGTGACCGTGGCGGACAAACCCGTTCGCCTCACTCCGACCGAGTACAAGCTTCTGTTCGAACTCTCCCGTTACCCCGGACGGGTACTGACGCACGAGCAGTTGCTCAAGAGCGTATGGAGCCAGGATCGCCCGGCCGATCAGCGTCTCCTGCGCTCGTTCATCAAGAACTTGCGCCGGAAGATCGGGGACGATGCCAAGAACCCCTCCTACATCTTCACGCAGTCCGGCGTCGGCTACCGCCTCGCTAAGCCGTAATTGCTAGTTGATATTGGATTACGCTGGTCACCAACCACTGGCCACTGGACACCGACTCCTCTCTAGAATCGCCCCATGGTCTCCACCAACGATGTGAAGTCGGGCATGGCGCTCGACCTGCCGGACGGGTTGTTCCTGATAGTCGAGCAGCAGCACGTCAAGCCCGGTAAGGGGCGGGCATTCGTCCGCATGAAGCTGAAGAACCTGGTCACCGGCGCCGTGGTCGATCGCACCTTCCGTGCCGATGAGAACGTGCCGCAGGCGATCATCGACCGGCGGGACCATCAGTTCCTCTACCGCGACGACATGGGCTACCACTTCATGAACCTCGAGACCTACGCCCAGTTCGCGATTGCTGAAGAGGACGTGGGCGAGGCCGCCAACTACATAACCGACGGCGCGACCGTGATGCTTCCACTGTACGAAGGCAACCCGATCGGCGTAGAGTTGCCCGCCTCGGTCGCGTTGGAGGTCGCCATGGCTGAACCCGCGGTCCGGGGTGACCGGGTGTCGGGCGCCACCAAGCCGGTCACGCTCGAAACCGGCCTGGTGGTCCAGGCGCCGCTGTTCATCGAAGCCGGTGACACCATCAAGGTGGATACCCGCTCCGGCACCTACATCTCCCGGGCTTGACGGTGACAGGAGATGGTCGAGCACGCTTCCAAGGCCGCCCGCGACCCGCGGGCCACGGCGCTGGCCGCCCTCTACCAGGCCGACCTACGGAGTGACGTAGACCCGACCGCCGGACTCGCCGGCAAGGCGAAGCGCTACGCAGCGGGCGTCAGGACCCATCAACGTGATCTCGATCAGCGGATCGAGGCGGCCTCGGAGCGCTGGCCCCTGCACCGGATGCCGGTGGTGGACCGGACCATCCTGCGCCTCGCTCTGTACGAACTCCTTCACGAGTCGACTCCGACGGCGGTGGTGCTGAACGAAGCGGTGGAGTTGGCCAAGAGATACTCGACGAAGAAGAGCGGCGCCTTCGTCAACGGCGTGCTCTCGGCCCTAGCCGGGCAGATCCGCACCGAGGACTGAGCCGGTGGCATGTCCCGATCCTTCTTGTGGGTCCTTGCCAACCGGTCTGATCGGTGACGACCATGTGGTTGGCCGGCCGGCTGCCCACGGGTGATGGCTCCGCACACACCGGGCGCCCGAACCGACGAAGAACGCGAAAATCGCGACCGACGGGTTCCGCCCGCCGGGCCCTCCCCCTGCCGCCACCACCTGGTGTCGAGCGCGTCCCGCCGTGCCCGGGCGGGCTGCTCGACGATCTGACCTCGTGTGATCCGGTCGACGTCCGAACCGGACTGCTGGTATTTACGGTTGGTTAACAGCATAGGACGAGGATGTGACAAGAACCGCGGGTGCGACACGCCCGATGCCGCCCGCCGATGGATGGCCGTCCTGCGGGATGGGAAGTGGGGTGATCGCCGGACCGGGTACGTCCCCGCAGGGCTCAGGAACGCAGGTCCCGGTCTTCGGGACGCTCCGATCCTGCTAGCGTTGCCCGAACCTTTAATCCGGTCCGGTGAGGCCGGGAAGGAGACCCGAGTTCGCGCCAAGCGGCGCCCGAGCCGCGGCGAGCACGCTCCGGCGTGCCTTCCCGTACCGCTTCCCCTCACCCCTTCCGGTTGATACGTGGCCCCGAGGAGGACGCAGGTAGCTGATGCCCATGGTGATGGCCGACGCCGACGTCAGGCGGTCGTTGACCCGTATCTCGCACGAGATCATCGAGAAGTCGAGGGACGTCCTTCCGGTGCTGGTGGGGATTCACACCCGAGGAGTACCCCTGGCCCACCGCATCGCCGCGGTCATCGAGGAGGTCGGGGGTGCCCGGGTGCCGGTGGGCGCCCTGGACATCGGCCTGCACCGCGACGACCTGTCGACCAGGCCCACCACCCCGCTGTCGGGGACCCAGCTTCCTGTCGACATCACGGCCCGGACCGTGGTGCTGGTGGACGATGTCCTCTACACAGGCCGCACCGTGCGGGCTGCGCTGGACGCACTGAACGACTTCGGGCGGCCGGAGGCGGTGCGGCTGGCGGTACTCGTGGACCGGGGACACCGCCAGCTTCCGATACGTCCCGACCACGTTGGACGCAACCTTCCCACCTCTGTCGCCGAACGGGTCTCGGTGAGGCTGGGCGAGATCGATGGGGGCGAGGACGGGGTGTGGGTGCAGGGGGCACGGAGTTGAACTTCCTCACCACCGAAGACCTGACCCGGAACGACCTCGAAGACATACTCGACCTGGCCGACGAGTTCACCCGGGTACTGTCCCGCCCCATTCCCAGGGTTCCCGCTCTCCAGGGCAAGCTGGTGGCGAACCTGTTCTTCGAGAGCTCCACCCGCACCCGGCTGTCGTTCGAGCGGGCCGCCCGGGCACTCTCGGCCGACGTGATGAGCTTCTCCGCGTCCGGTTCGTCCCTGTCCAAGGGGGAGAGCCTCAAGGACACGGCACTGACCATCGAAGCGATGGGCGCGGACCTGATGGTGGTGCGCCACCGGGCCACCGGCGCCCCGTGGCGGATTGCCGGATGGACCGGGTGCCAGGTGATCAACGCCGGCGACGGCGCCCATCAGCATCCCACCCAGGCCATGCTTGACGCCCTTACCCTGCGCCGCCGATTCGGCGACCTGGACGGCCTGCGGGTGGCGATCGTGGGCGACATCCGCCACTCCCGGGTGGCCCGATCCAACGTGTTCGCCCTCACCACCCTGGGCGCCAGGGTGATTCTCGTGGCGCCCCGGACCCTCCAACCGGTGAATTGCGAGGGTTGGCCGGTCGAGATGACCGATGACTTCGACGCGGTAGTCGGGTCGGTCGACGCCGCCTACCTGCTTCGGATCCAGACCGAGCGGGGAGGGGCCTCGGTGTTTCCCTCGCTGCCGGAGTACGTATCCCGTTACGGCATGACCCGCGACCGCTTCGCCCGCCTTCCCGACGATGCGGTGGTGCTTCACCCGGGTCCGATGAACCGGGGTGTGGAGATAGACGACCTGGTGGCCGGTCATCCCCGGGCGCTGATCCTGGACCAGGTGACCAACGGCGTGGCGGTGCGGATGGCGATCCTGTTCCGCCTCTTGGGAGGTAAGTGATGGGCGGGATCCTCCTGACCGGCGGTGGCGTTCTCACACCGACCGGCGAGGTCCGGACGGACGTCCTCATCGAAGGCGGTCGGGTGACCGCCGTGGGACCTCACCCGGAGATGACGGAGCGCACCCGGGCGGACCGGACGGTCATCGATGTCTCGGGCCTGGTGGTGGGACCCGGTTTCGTGGACCTCCATGCCCACCTCCGGGAGCCGGGACAGGAGTGGAAGGAGGACATCGGCTCCGGATCCCGGGCGGCCGCAGCCGGCGGTTTCACCGCGGTGGTCGCCATGCCCAACACCGATCCGCCCACCGACGCAGGCCACCTGGCCCGCTACGTCCGCGACCGGGGCCGGCAGGTGGGGCTGGTCGACGTGATCCCGGCCGGATGCATCACGATGGGAATGGAAGGCCTCCGGCTATCCCATCTGGACGATCTGTTCGCCGCCGGCGTGCGGCTCTTCACCGACGACGGTGTCACGGTGGCCGACTCGGGCCTGCTCCGGCGGGCCATGGAGTACCTGCAGTCGAGGGGTGGCGTGATCGCCCAGCACGCCGAGGACCCCGGACTGGGACGGGGCGGGCATATGCATGAGGGCCGGGTGTCGTCGTTGCTCGGCATGGGAGGGATCCCGACCCAGGCCGAGACGGTGATCGTGGCCCGTGATCTGGCCGTAGCCAAGTTGACCGGCGCCGCTTATCACGTCCAGCACGTCAGCTGTGCCGGGACCCTGGACCTGATCGAGTCCGCCCGCCACCGGGGGGTGAACGTGACCGCCGAGGTGAGCCCGCATCACCTCTGGTTCTCCGACCACCAGGTGTTGTCGATGGATCCGGTGGCCAAGATGTATCCGCCGCTCCGCACGCCTGCCGACATCGAGGCACTCCGTGACGGGCTCCGCGACGGCGTGATCGATGCGGTCGCCACCGACCATGCGCCCCACGCCGCCCACGAGAAGGACGTTCCGTTCGAGGAGGCGCCCAAGGGCGTGACCGGACTGGAGACGGCCTTCTCCGCCGTCCGCGCCGTCCTTGATCCGGACCCTCGGCTGCTTTTCGAGCGGATGTCGGTCACCCCGGCGACGATTGCCTCGCTCGAGGACCACGGCAACTGGATCGAACCCGGCATACCGGCCAACCTGGTGGTGGTGGACTGGCACGAGCAGTGGACTCCCGAGCTGTTCCTGTCCAAGTCGGCCAACTCCCTGTTCACAGGAGTGCCGCTGGCCGGTCGGGTCCGCTTCACGTTCCGCGAGGGACTCCTCACGCATGACTCAGCGCGGCTCGACGTGCCCGCTCCGTCTCCCGGGGCCGGAGCGCTCCGATGAGCAGCGGGTTCCTGGTTACGGCCGACGGGGAGGTATTCGAGGGTAGATCCGTGGGCGTGGAAGGGGTCCGGGTCGGAGAAGCCGTGTTCAACACCTCCATGACCGGCTACCAGGAGGTGCTGTCCGATCCTTCCTATGCCGGCCAGGTGGTGGTCATGACCTCGCCGCACATCGGCAACTACGGGGTCAGCGACTACGACGATCAGGCCGCCAGGCCGGCCGCCCGCGGCCTGATCGTCCGTTCGCTGTCGCTCCGGCACTCCAACTGGCGCGCCGAGGGAACCCTGGCCGCCTACCTGCGGTCCCACGAGATGGTGGCCCTCGCCGACCTCGACACCCGGCGGCTCACCCGCCACCTGCGGGACCGAGGGGCGATGCCGGTCGCCATAGGCGCCGGGGTCGGGCCCGAGGAGCTGGCGGTGCTGGCCGCGGAGGCCCCCCGGATGGAAGGGCAGGACCTGGCTACCGGCGTTTCCACCCCGGAGCCGTACCGGTTCGATCCTGATGGTGATCCGGTGGGCCGGGTGGTGGCCATCGACCTCGGCATGAAGCGCGACATAGGCAGGCGGATGGCCGGGCGCGGGCTGGAGGTCCATGTCCTGCCGGCGACCTGCACCGCCGAGGACATTCTCGGTCTCGATCCGACCGGCGTCTTCCTGACCAACGGGCCGGGGGATCCCGAGCCGCTCGAGCACACCATCGGCACGGTGCGGGCGTTGCTCGGCGGCGTTCCCGTGTTCGGCATATGCCTGGGCCACCAGGTGATCGGCCTGGCTCTCGGCGCCACCACGTTCAAACTCCCCTTCGGCCACCACGGCGGCAACCATCCGGTCCGCCGCCTCGAGGACGGCCGGGTGGAGATCACCGCCCAGAATCACGGGTTCGCGGTCGACCTCTGGTCGCTGGAAGGCCGGAAGGCGCCTGAGCGCAAGGGTCTGGCCGGTCCCGACCTCCTGCCCCAGCAGGTCACAAGCGACTTCGGTGAGGTGCGGCCCACCCATCAGAACCTCAACGACGGGACCCTGGAAGGGTTGCGATGCCTGGACATCCCCGCCATGTCGGTCCAGTACCACCCGGAAGCGGCCCCCGGCCCACACGATGCGCTGGGGCTGTTCGACGACTTCCTGGCCCTCATGGGGCTCGGAACGGAGGACTGCTGATGCCCAAGCGCACCGATATCGAGAGCATCCTGGTCATCGGTTCCGGCCCGATCGTGATCGGCCAGGCCTGCGAGTTCGACTATTCGGGTACCCAGGCGGCCAAGGTGCTGAGATCGGAGGGCTACCGGGTGATCCTCGTGAACTCCAACCCGGCCACCATCATGACGGATCCCGAGTTCGCCGACGCCACCTATCTCGAACCGATCACACCCGAGATCGTCGAGCGGATTCTGGAACACGAGTCACCCGATGCCCTGCTGCCCACGCTGGGCGGGCAGACCGCGCTCAACGTGACCGCCGAGCTCGCCCGGTCGGGTGTGACCGACCGCCTCGGGGTGGAACTCATCGGCGCGAGCTTCGACGCCATCGAACGGGCCGAGGACCGGGGATTGTTCAAGGAGACGATGGCGGCGGTAGGCATCGAGTCGCCCCGTTCCCGCTACGCCCGATCGATGGAGGAGGCGGTGGCGGCCACCGCCGAGATCGGCTACCCGGTGATGGTGCGGCCCTCCTTCATCCTGGGCGGGGGCGGCACCGGTATTGCCGGGGACGAGGAGGCTTTCGGGGAGATCGCCCGGCACGGGCTCAGCGCCTCCCCGGTGAGCGAGATCCTGGTGGAGGAGTCGGTGGTGGGCTGGAAGGAGTACGAACTGGAGGTGATGGCCGACCGGAGCGGCAACGCGGTCATCGTCTGCTCGATCGAGAACCTGGACCCGATGGGCGTCCACACCGGCGATTCCATCACCGTGGCACCGATCCAGACCCTGTCGGACCGGGAGTACCAGGAGATGCGGAACGAGGCCATAACCTGCCTCCGGGCCATCGGTGTGCAGACCGGGGGCTCCAACGTCCAGTTCGCGGTGGATCCGGTCACCGGCCGCCGGTTGATCATCGAGATGAACCCCCGCGTCTCGCGTTCATCCGCCCTCGCTTCCAAGGCCACCGGGTTCCCGATCGCCAAGATCGCCGCCCTCCTGGCGGTGGGGTACACCCTCGATGAGATCGCCAACGACATCACCGGCGCCACGCCGGCCAGCTTCGAGCCGGTGCTGGACTACACGGTGGTCAAGATCCCCCGCTTCGACTTCGCCAAGTTCCCGATGGCGCCCGACCGGCTGGGCACCTCGATGCGGTCGGTCGGCGAGGCCATGGCCATCGGGCGTACCTTCCCCGAGGCCCTGCAGAAGGCGCTGCGGAGCCTTGAGACCGGCCGGCACGGGCTCAACGCCGATCCGGGGGAGAGGGACTTGCGGGCCGTTTCCGAAGGGGCCCTCGATGAGGCGGTGGCGACTCCTAGCTCCGGCCGGATCTTCCAGCTGGGGGAGGCGATCCGCCGGGGTCGGAGTGTGGAGCACCTGGCCCGATCCACCGGCGTCGATCCGTGGTTCCTGGACCAGATGGCGGAGGTCTACGAACTCCGGGCCGAGCTGGAGGCGGCCGGTGCCCCCCGGACCGATCTGGTGCGGGACGCCAAGCGGATGGGATTCTCGGACGCGCAGTTGGCGTACATCTGGGGAGAGCCCGAAGCCGGTATCCGGGAGTTCCGGCGAGCCGCCGGTATCCGGCCGACCTACAAGCGGGTCGATACCTGCGCTGCCGAGTTCGAGGCGCGGACCCCCTACTTCTACTCCACCTACGAGGACGAGAGCGAGGTGGAGGCAACCCGCCGGCCTCGGGTGGTGATCCTCGGGTCCGGTCCCAACCGGATCGGCCAGGGTATCGAGTTCGACTACTGCTGCGTTCATGCCGCCTTCGCCCTCAAGGAGGCCGGCTACGAGACCGTGATGGTCAACTGCAACCCCGAGACGGTCTCCACCGACTACGACACCTCCGACCGCCTCTACTTCGAGCCCCTGACGGTGGAGGACGTGCTGGAGATCTGCAATGCCGAGGATCCCGTGGCGGTAGTCGTCCAGCTGGGTGGCCAGACCCCGCTCAACCTGGCCGGACGTCTGGAGGCGAACGGAGCGCCTATCGCCGGCACTCCTCCGGACCGCATCGACGAGGCGGAGGATCGGGAGCGCTTCTCAGCCCTGTGCCGGCAGCTGGGGATCGTCCAGCCTCCTCACGGCACCGCCACGAGCCCCGCCGAGGCGGCCCGGGTGGCCGGCTCCATCGGCTTTCCGGTGCTGGCGCGGCCCTCCTACGTGCTCGGGGGCCGGGCCATGCGGGTGGTCTACTCGGGAGACGAGCTCGACGCTTACCTGGCCGACCTGTACGGCAAGGATCAGCAGGCGGGGTTCGACCTGGCCTCGGCTCCCGTCCTGATCGATCGCTTCCTCGAGGCGGCCACAGAAGTCGATGTGGACGCCGTATACGACGGAGCGGAGTTGCTGGTCGGAGGCATCATGGAACATGTCGAGCAGGCCGGCGTTCACTCCGGCGACTCGGCCTGCATCACCCCGCCCCCCACCCTCGGCGCGGCTGCTCGCCGTACGATCGTCGGGGCGACGGGGGCTCTGGCGAGGGCGCTCGAGGTCAGGGGGCTGATCAACCTCCAGTTCGCGGTCAGGGGGGACGAGGTCTTCCTGCTGGAGGCCAACCCGCGTGGATCCCGGACGGTGCCGTTCATCTCCAAGGCCAAGGGCATCCCGCTCGCCAAGATCGCCTCGCGGGTGATGATGGGTGCCACACTGGAGGATCTGGTGGCGGAAGGGGTGTACTCCCCGACGGACGAACCGCGGTTCGTGGCATGCAAGGAGGCGGTGTTGCCTTGGGACAGGTTCCCCGAGGAGGACACCCTGCTCGGACCGGAGATGCGGGCGACCGGCGAGGTGATGGGGATCGGTCCGGGGCCGGGAGTGGCCTACTCGAAGGCCATGATGGCGGCGGGAAGCGGCATCCCGGAGGCGGGAACGGTGTTCCTCTCGTTCGCGGATCCCGACAAGCCGGCCGGCGCCCGGATCGGGGAGGCCCTTCACAGCCTGGGATTGAACCTGGTGGCCTCGCCCGGAACGGCCGGGTTCCTGAAGGCCCGCGGGATACCGGCCGAAGCCGTGCCCAAGGTCGGCGAGGGTCCCGAAGACACGGTCTGGCAGATCGAGTCGGGCCGGGTCGACATGATCATCAACACACCCCAGGGACGGCGGGCAAGGGGAGATGGTCGGTTGATGCGCCGGGCCGCGTCCTCGCGCGGTGTCCCCATCGTCACCACCGTGGCCGGTGGCGAGGCGGTGATCCGGAGCCTGCGCGGTTCTTCGGAGGCCGTGTACGAGGTACGGAGCCTGCAGGATTGGCACCGCTGAACCGCTCGGTCGCCCTGGGGCCGGTCACGCTCCGCTCTCCCCTCGTGGGGGCCTCTGGAACCGTGGGCTCGGCGGTCGATTTCGTATCGGTGGCGTCTCCCGACCACTACGGGGCGCTGGTGGCGAAGTCCGTGGCGCCCGAGCCCTGGACCGGTAACCCGCCTCCCCGCCTAGCGCCCGCCGGAGTGGGCATGCTCAACGCGATCGGCATCCAGAACCCCGGCATCGAAGCCTGGCTGGCGGAGTTCGGTCCCCTGCTGGACAGCGCCGGCGTCCCTGTCTGGGGCTCGGCGGTCGGTCATCATCCGGCCGGTTTCGCCACGGTGGCCAGGGGCCTCGAGGAGGGCGGCGTGGAGGCGGTGGAGGTCAACCTGTCCTGTCCCAACCTCGACGGGCACGGGCTGATCGCCCTCGATCCGGACGCGTCGGCCCGGGTGATCGAGGCGGTTCGGAACGCCGCCTCGGGCCCTGTCTCGGCCAAGCTGTCGCCGAACGCCTCGGACATCGTGGCGATAGCCGCATCCGTCTGGAATGCGGGCGCCGACTGGGTTGTGATCGGCAACACCGTGTGGGGCGCCGCCATCGACATCGAGTCGGGGACCCCCCGGGTGGCCACGGGGAGCGGCGGCTACTCCGGCCCCCCGCTCAAACCGATCGCGTTGCGGGCCGTCATGGAGGTGGCAACCCGGCTTCCCGAGGTTCCGATCCTGGGCTGCGGCGGCGTGGTCACAGGTGAGGATGTGGTGGAGTACCTCATGGCGGGAGCCGGCGCGGTGGCGATAGGGACGGTCCACTTCGCGGAGCCCCGGGCGGCGCGGCGCATCGACCGCGAGCTGGCGAGATGGTGCCGGACCCATGGCGTGGAACGGGTGTCCGACCTGGTCGGCGTTGCCCTCCGGGAGGAATCCCTACCATGACCGGCAGCATGGGTGATGGATCGAACCCTACCGAGAGCCGACCGTGCAACCCCATCCTCGTCGCTCTCGACGTTCCGACCGGGGAGGACGCCGTCCGCCTCGCCCGGGAGCTTTCGCCCCATGTCGGTGGGTTCAAGGTCGGGCTCGAGCTCCTGACCGGTCCGGGTCCCGCCATCGTGGGAGTGATCGGACGGCTGGGAAAGCCGGTGTTCGCTGACGCCAAGCTGCATGACATTCCCAACACTGTCAAGGCGGCCGCCCGCCATCTGGGAGAGGCGGGAGCGCGATGGGTAACCGCTCACGCCGCCGGGGGCAGGGCCATGCTGGAAGCGGCGGTCGAGGGTCTGCGCGAGGGGGCGGGTGCCCGCGCCGCTGGAATACTCGCCATCACCGTCCTCACCAGCCTCGACCAGGATGCTCTGGCGGCGACCGGGGTGGCTGCAACACCGGGGAAACTGGCCGCGGTGCGAGCCCGGCTCGCCCGTGAGGCCGGCTGCGAGGGCGTCATCACTTCGGTCCGGGAGTTGGGCGTGATATCGGATGTGGCTCCCCAACTGCTGAGGGTCACGCCCGGCATCCGACCGGTCGGTGTCGACTCCCATGACCAGGCCCGGGCAGCTACACCCGCTGAAGGGATGGAGCGAGGCGCGCACTACCTGGTGATAGGCCGGGCCATCACCGGAGCTCCGGAACCGGGCCGGGCCGCTCTCGACATTCTCTCCGGCCTCGACTTGCCTGGAACCTCACCCGGGTTGTGAAGGCGAAGTGGTCACCGGCTGGGAGGATGATGAAGACGGGGACAGTTGGCCCGCGACGCCTTGACCCTGGGGGGTTGTCACCGGGTTTCGGGCCAGTTGGACATTTCTGGGTACGCTCCTAGAGTCTGTCCGGCGCCTAAGGTCCGCACGAGGATGGACCGGCGCATCGATTCGGGTCGGAACAGTAGAGCTAGAGAAGGAACGGCAAAGGAACCTTATGGCACCTCCGCAGTTGAACGCCGAGCAACGGGCACGGGCATTGGAGAAGGCAGCGATGGCGCGCCGCAAGCGGGCCGAGATCAAGAGCTTGCTCAAGAACGGGTCGTTGTCGCTCGGTGAACTGCTCGAGCAGGCTACCGACGACCCCATGGTGAGTGGCATCAAAGTGAGTGCCGTCCTTACCTCCATGCCCAGAACCGGGAAGGTGAAGGCCGGTCAGATCATGGAGGAGCTCGGTATTGCCGAGAACCGGCGGGTCCGGGGTCTCGGAGCGCGGCAGCGCAGCGCCCTCCTAGCCAAGTTCAGCTGAGCCACGAACCGGCAGCCCCCCACCGGCCCGGTCGGCTGGTAATCATCTCGGGGCCGTCAGGTGTCGGGAAGAACACCGTCATCCGGGCTCTGGCCCCTCATTACAGCTTTCACTTCGCCGTATCGGCAACAACCCGCGCCAGGCGGCCTGACGAAACCGATGGAGTCGAGTACTACTTCATCGATGACGAGGCTTTCTCGGGACTGATCGAAGCAGGCCGGTTGCTGGAGTGGGCGGAGTTCGCCGGCAATCGCTACGGAACCCTTCATGATGAGGTCTTCGCCTACCTCGACACGGGGCAGGACGTCTTGCTCGATGTCGAGTTGAACGGCGCCTTCCAGGTGATGGGCTCCTATCCGGATGCTCTGTCCATATTCCTCATGCCTCCGAGTCTCGACGAACTGGAGTCCAGGATGCGGGGTCGCCGGGGGATGACGGAGGCACAGATCGCCACGCGCCTCAAGTTGGCCGAGGACCAGATCGAGCGGGGTTGGCACCGTTTCGCCCACGTCGTGGTTAACGCAGATCTCGACACTACGGTGACGGCGATAGTCGGTATACTGGGGTCCTCACCATCCAGCTAGGCCAGAGGTGTCCGGACGGCGGTCGACAGACCGTCATCCCGGCGCCCAACCCGTTCCCGGTCCGAAAGACGATCCTGCGCCATGATTGAGCCACCCATTGAAGAAGTAATCGGCAAGGCCGGCGGGCGTTTCAACCTCGTGTTGCTGGCCTCGCGCCGTGCTCGCCAGATCAACAGCTACTACACCCAGCTAGGGGGAGGGATCGGGCGCTACGTTCCGCCCCAGGTCCATTCGCTCAGCCACAAGCCTCTCACCATCGCTCTCGAGGAGATCGCGGCCGATAAGTTGCAGGTGGCAACCGGAGAGACCGCCGAGAGCCAAGAGCCCGACACTCTCGACGTCCTGCTCTCCTACCAGACCGAACCGCTCGACGAGGGTGATCTGGTGGCAGGTCTCGAGGCCCTGGGCGCGCCGGAGGCGGCGGAAGCCGCTGCCGATGAGCCGGCCGGGGCGGAGGGCTCCGACGAGGCCGGGGCTTCCGATGACTCCGTAGAGGGGACCGCCGTTGAGAACTCCGAGGAGCAGTAGACCCCCGCTAGGAGGGTACTGAAAAGTGTCCTGTTGGCTCGATGTCCGGCAATAGAACCTCGGGTCAAAACAGCGCGGGCCAACCCATCCCCGTCCTTTTCAGCACCCTTCTACACGGCCGGCATCTGGTACTAGCCATCTCCGGGGGTATCGCCGCGTACAAGGCGGCCTACCTGGCCCGGCGACTCTACGAGGCCGGCTCGCAGGTCCGGACCATCATGACCGAGGGGGCCCTGCGCTTCCTGGGGGAGCAGACCCTCGCGGCGATTACCGGCCACGCGGTGGTGACCACGCTCTTCGGATCGAAACAAGCCGGACCGAGCCCCCACACGGAGTTGGCCCGTTGGGCCGATGCCCTGGTGGTGGCGCCCGCCACCGCCAATGTGGTGGCCAAGGTCGCCAACGGGCTGGCCGATGACGCCCTGACCGCCACGGTGGCGGCCTTCGACGGGCCGGTGGTGCTGGCGCCCGCCATGCACACCGAGATGTGGCAGCAACCCGCCACAGCCCGCAATATCCGGCTCCTCGAGGAGGACGGCAGGTGCCTGGTGGGTCCGGTCGTCGGCGAGCTGGCGGCGGGCGACTCCGGGATGGGTCGCATGGCGGAACCCGACGAGATACTGGCGGCGGTGGCGGGGGTGTTCGATGACTCCCTGAGCGGGTTGAGGGTGCTGGTGACCGCCGGAGGAACCCGGGAAGCCATCGATCCGGTGCGCTACGTGGGTAACCGGTCCTCGGGGAAGATGGGCCACGAACTGGCTCTGGAGGCAGCCCGTCGCGGGGCCGCGGTGGTGCTGGTCACCACCACCGCACCGCCGGACATGCCGTGTTCGGTCGAAGTGGTGCCGGTCGAGTCGGCGGAAGACATGGCGCACCAGGTCTGGGCGCGGGCCTCGGCGCTAGACGCGGCGGTGCTGGCGGCCGCGGTGGCCGACTTCCGGCCCGCCGATGTGGCCGGTACCAAGCTGGCCCGGTCCGACGGTCCTCCCCAAATCGTCCTGGAGCCCACACCCAACGTCCTGGCCGGGCTGGTGGAAAGGGTGGAACCGGGAACGACCGTGGTCGGCTTCGCTGCGGAGACCGGCGGTATCGATCGGGCGGTGGGCAAGGCCGCCACGTACGGGGTGGACTTCGTGGTGGCCAACGACGTGACCAGCCCCGGGAGCGGGTTCGGTACCGACACCAACCAGGTGACCATCATCTCGGCGGCGGGAGAACGCACTCCCCTGGAGATGATGACCAAGCGTGATGTGGCCGGTGCGATCTGGTCACACGTGACCACACTGAGAGAAGATGGGGCCTGAGACGGAGCGTCCTCCGGTCTCCATATACTGGTCGCGATGATGCTCCGCCACTTCACGAGCGAGTCGGTCACCGCCGGCCATCCCGACAAGATGGCCGATCGGATCTCGGATTCCGTCCTCGACGCCATCCTGGAGAGGGACCCTGTGGCCCGGGTGGCCTGCGAGACCATGGTCACTCCCAGGAAGGTGATCGTGGCCGGGGAGACCACCAACCGCGCCGGCCTGCTGGACCTCCAAGCGGTGGTGCGAGCGGCGATCGCCGATATCGGATATACGTACGACGACGTCGACTTCCACGCCGACAAGGTTGCTGTCGAGGTGCTCCTCGGGAGCCAGAGCGCCGACATCGCCGGCGGTGTCAGCCAGGCGCTCGAGGCCCGGCAGGGCTCCAAGCACGAGTTGGATCAGCTCGGGGCGGGTGACCAGGGGATGATGTTCGGATACGCCAACCGGGACACCGACGAGTTGATGCCGGCGCCGATCCAGCTGGCCCATCGCCTGGCCGAGCGCCTCACCGAGGTGAGAGTGGAGGGCTTACTCGACTACCTACGCCCGGACGGCAAGACCCAGGTCACCGTGGCCTACGAAGGCTCGAGGCCGGTGCGGGTGGAGCGGGTGCTGATCTCCTCCCATCACACCGCCGATGTCGAGGACGGCCAGATGTGCGAGGACCTCAGGGAGCACGTGCTGATGGGGGTCGGGTCGAGTCTGATAGGCAACAAAACCGAGCTCCTGGTCAACCCGTCGGGCCGCTTCGTGAAAGGAGGGCCCGAGGCGGACGCCGGCCTGACCGGCCGCAAGATCATCGTCGACACCTACGGGGGTTACGCGCGGCACGGGGGAGGCGCCTTCTCGGGGAAGGATCCGACCAAGGTAGACCGCTCGGCGGCCTACTTCGCCCGCTACGTGGCCAAGAACGTGGTGGCGGCCGGGTTGGCAGACGAGTGCGAGATCCAGGTGGCATACGCCATCGGCCAGGCCAACCCGTTCTCGGTCTACGTGGACGCGTTCGGTTCCGCCTGTATCGATCCGGTCGAACTGGAGAACCTGGTCAAGTCCTTTTTCGACTTCCGGCCGGCGGCCTTCCTGCGCAAGCTCGACCTGCGCCGGCCCATCTATGCCAAGACCTCTGCCCTGGGTCACTTCGGACGGCCGGACTTCCCCTGGGAGTCGACCGCCGACGCCTGCGAGTTGAAGAAAGCGGCGAGCCGACCCTGACCCAGGCTGTTGTCGCCCGGGTAGTCCCTGATGTCGCCACCCTGGCGGTCGACGAAGGCTTCTCGTATCGGGTTCCGCCGTCCTTGGAGGGCCAGGTGGAGGTGGGTGCCATCGTCCGGGTGCCCCTGGCCGGCCGGCGGGTACGCGGCTACGTGGTCGGCCTGGAATCGACCGCGGGCGATGAAGCTGCGGACGATCTGAGAGAAGTCCGAGCGCTCTCCTCCGATATTCCCGCGTTCACAGCCGGCATGCTCCCGGCGCTTCTCTGGGCGGCGGACCACTACGTGGCGCCGCTCGCCCGGGTGCTGGCCAAGACCGCTCCGCCCAACCTGCCCAAGCGGCCGCCTCCTGCCGGTCTGCCGGGTGTCCCGCCGGCCGGCGGTCCTCTAGCAGGTGTGGCGGAGGCTGCGGCGAGGGGAGGACCTCCCCGGTCGGTCCAGGTCGTGGCGGGCGCCGGCTGGACCGACCTGGTGCGGGGGGCGGTCACCGCTCCCTTGCAGGCGGGGAGGTCGGTCCTGGTGGTCGCTCCGACGGTGGTGGAAGCCGCACGTCTCGCCGCCGGGCTGCGGCACGATCTGGGTGCCCGGGTGCTGGAGGTGAGTGATCAGAACGACGCCGCGGTCACCGCGGTGTGGTCGAAGGCGGCTACGACCGGCGGTTTGGCCGTGGTGGGAACCATGCGGGTGGTCTGGTGGCCGGTCCGGGACCTGTCCATGGTGGTCCTGGTAGAGGAGGGCCGCCCCGGCATGAAGGAACGCCAGACCCCGACGGTGGCGGCCGGGAGCCTGGCCCGGGTCAGGGCATCCGCCGAGGGCTTCCATCTGGTCCTGGTCGGGCGGGTTCCGACCGTCAGCGCCCTGGCGGAGGATCTCGAGGTGGTCCGCGTGCCCGGTCGCCTGTGGGCACCGGTCCAGGTGGTGGATCGGACCGAGGATCCGCCCGGCCACGGCCTGCTGGCGGAACGGGTCCGGCGCGCCATCGCCGGCGCGGTGGGCCGGGGAGGCCGGGTGTTTGTCTTCACCCACCGCCGCGGGTACGCACCGGCTGCCCGGTGTGTGAAGTGCCGCCTGCTGCGAAGCTGTCCGCGCTGCGGGGCTCGCCCCGATCATCGGGCCACCTGTTCAAGATGCGAGACCGAGCTTGGAGGGTGCTCGTCATGCGGCGGGACCCGCTTCGAGCCCCTTGGCGCCGCCGTGGGACGGGTGATCGATGAGGTCCGGCGGCTGATCGGGGACGGCGTGGGTGACGTGTCAGCCGGTAGGCAGGTGATGGTGGGAACCGAAGCCGACCTGGTGGCGGTGCCGAACTCCGACCTGGCGGTGGTGGTGGATGCCGACGGCCTGGTGCGGGGTACCAACTACCGGGCGGCGGAGGATGCCCTCACAGTGCTGTCCCGGGTGGCCGCCACCGTCCGGCGCGACGGGCGGGCCCGGATGATGCTGCAGACGGCCGATACTCACCAGCCCGTCTACGAGGCCCTTCGGCGGGCCGATCCGTTCGCATTCCTCAGGGACGAGTTGGCGATCCGCAGGCGCCTGTCCCTGCCGCCCATCGGGGAGGTGATGGTGGTCGAGGTTGCGGGAACCGCCGACGGGTCGGTCCTTGACGATGCACTCGAGGCCGCCATCGTGTACGGCCCGGGGCGGGCAGGCGATCGGCTGCGCTGGATGGTCCAGGGCGACGTCCTGAGCGGGGTCAAGCGGAGGCTCAGGAAGGCGGTCGTCCAACTGAGACGCAAGGGTCTGAGAGTGCGGGTCGATGCGGACCCCCGCGATTTCTGACGCCGGTCACCGACCGTTCCCACCGGGGAGCGTTCGTCCGCTGTCGAGGATCCACGAGCCGGGAGCAGGTACTCGATCCTCCGGCCCGAGGAGTGCCACCGGCCCGGGCGCCGTACCCTGGACGCCCTGTTTTTTCGCGGTCTCTCCACTGGGGATCGAATCTGTCACACTCCCGACATATCTTGCTAATCGCCAAGCACCTGTACCGGCCGATTGAGGTAAGACCGATCGGAGCGGCCGGCCGAGGGAAGAAAGACTTCGTGGAGCGAACAGCCGTTTCCCGGCGGCCGGCCGGGCATGGCCGACCACGCTCCAAGCCAGGATGGGTGGTGGCGTGCTCCT
>JAPPGV010000055.1 GCA_028821235.1 bacterium | reverse complement strand
GCTGCTGGCCTACAACTGCTCCCCCTCCTTCAACTGGAGACACCACCTGAGTGACGAGCAGATCGCCGCGTTCCAGGACCGGATCGCCGCGCTGGGCTACAAGTTCCAGTTCATCACCCTGGCCGGGTGGCACCTGCTCAACTACCACACCTTCGACCTGGCGAGGTCCTACGACGCGGCGGGTATGGCGGCCTACAGCCATCTGCAGCAGACCGAGATCGCCTCGGAGCCGTTCGGGTACACCGCGACCAAGCATCAGGCCGAGGTGGGCGCCGGCTACTTCGACGAGGTGATGCAGGTCACGACCGGAGGCCGGGCCTCCACCCTCGCCCTGGTGGGATCAACCGAAGCCAAGCAATTCAACTGACCCGCACCGTCGTCCTCTCGACCCGGCGGTGCGGCGTATCCGGATGATGCTCAGCGGCTCTCACGTGCGCACGGCACGGCCAGGGGCCTAAGGAGCCTCCTCCTGACCCCGTAGGACCCTGGCGGCTACGCTCCGGCCCATGGCAGAACTGAGCGCGCAGGAAGAACGACTACTGCGCAGGGCCATCGAGGTATCGGCCCGGTCGGTGGCGAACGGGAACACGCCTTTCGGCGCCATCATGGCGGACCCGGCCGGCCGCATTCTCCTGGAGGCGGAGAACACCGGCGTCACGGGCAGGAACACGCTCAACCACGCCGAGACCAACCTCATGAACATGGCGGTGAGCACCCTCAACCCCCACCAGATCGCCACCGCCACCCTCTACACCAGCTGCGAACCCTGCGCCATGTGCAGCGGCGCCATGTACTGGGGCGGGCTCAACCGGATGGTCTATGCGATGAGCGAGCTCGATCTCCTGAAGATCACCGGAGAGGATCCCGGCACCGCCACCATGCGGGGGGTGGGTTGCCGGAACATCTTCCAGAGCGGCCAGCGCGACATCGAGGTGAGCGGCCCCCATCTGGTCGAGGAAGCCTCGGCGGTCCACATCGGGTACTACGACCAGTTCCGGCTGAGCGATCAGGAGAAGTCGCTCCTGCGGCGGGCCATCGAGGTGTCCACCAGGTCGGTCGCCAACGGGAACCTACCGTTCGGTGCGCTGCTGGCCGACCCGGACGGGAACGTCCTGCTGGAGGCGGAGAACAGCGACATCACCGGCAAGAGCCCGCTCAACCACGCCGAGACCAACCTGATGAGGCTGGCGATCGAGCAGCTCACGCCGGAGCAGATCGCCACCGCCACCCTCTACACCAGTTGCGAGCCCTGCGCCATGTGCAGCGGCTCCATGTACTGGGGCGGGCTCAACCGGATGGTCTACGGGATGAGCGAGGCCGATCTGCTGCAGTACACGGGCGGCCACCAACTCAACCCGACCATGACCGGAGTCGGCTGCCGGGCCGTCCTCCAGAGCGGCCACCGCGAGGTAGAGGTGAAGGGCCCCTTCCTCATCGACGAAGCCTCCGTGATCCACCGGACCTACTGGAGCGCCTGAACCGGGACTCGGGCGACCGACGTCCGCATTCGCGCATCCTCCTCCGCACTCGCCGCCGGCCCGACCGCCGGTCCGACCGGATAGGATCAGCCTGAGCTTTCCCGTCAGCCCGAAAGGAGAACGCCGTTGCGTAGAGTTCCTACCACAGCCGCCGCCGGCGCGGATCTGGTACCGATGTTCAAGGACCACATGGAGTTGTGCGGGGTGGGCCCCGGACAGACCGTGATGGCATTCACCAACACGCAGAGCAACCCCGCCTACATCACCGCCCTGATGGCGGCGGTGAAGGTGCTGGGCGGCGACTTCTTCCAGATCATGGTGGCCGCCGACGACTCCTGGATGAAGTCGCGCACCATCGTCGAGGCCTGGAAGGGGTGCGACCTGGTGGTGGGCTTCCTGGCCAGCATGGGATCCCACTGGATCTACTCCGATGCCCACAACGAGGCCCTGGAGTCCGGTGTCCGTTCCCTCATGATCGAGGAGCCCGAGGACCACCTGCGCCGCCTCTTCCCGCTCCCGGTCATCCGCGAGCGTGGCGAGGCCAGCGTGCGGTACATGGCGACGTCCGACGTAATGCGGGTCCAGTCGGAGGCGGGGACGGATCTCAGCGTCCGCTACACGGGCCGGCCGCTCGGGTGCCAGTACGGCTACACCGACGAGCCGGGACGCTGGGACCACTGGCCGTCGGGGCAGTGCGGCGTGGCGCCGCTGGAGGACTCGGCGGAGGGCACCCTGGTGGTGGACGCCGGCGACGCGCTGCTGCCGATGGGCAAGTACGTGGAGCAGCCGATCCGCATGGAGCTACGGGAGGGGAGCATCGTCTCCATCGACGGGGGCGCCGACGCCCGGCTTCTCAAGGACTTCTTCGAGCAGCCCAAGGACCAGCGGGTCTACGGCTTGTCCCACATCGGCTGGGGGTACGAGCACCGGGCCAACTGGAACGCCCTGGGCCTCCGCTTCTGGGAAGGCGGGGGCGTGATGGACACCGAGAGCTACTACGGCAACATGCTGATCGCGTTCGGGGCCAACTTCTTCCGCAAGCTGGGCGGTAACAACCGGGTCAACTTCCACTTCGACATCCCGACCCGCAACCACTCGATCTGGATCGGGGACACCCAGATCATCGATCGGGGCAGCTTCGTGGTGCCCGGGTTCGAGCTGGAATAGCCGGACGCCGCGGATGCGACTCAAGGACAAGGTAGCGGTAATCACCGGTTCCTCCCGTTCCATCGGGCGGGCCATCGCCCTCGGCTACGGGCGGGAAGGTGCCAAGGTGGTGGTCAACTACCGGAGCGACCAGGGAGCCGCCGACTCGGCGGTGGCCGAGATCGAGGCGATGGGCTCGGAGGCCATCGCGGTGCAGGCCGACACTTCATCGTCCTCGGACGTGGCGGCCCTGATGGCGGCGGCCGTGGACCGCTTCGGACGGATCGACATCCTGGTCAACAACGCCGCCATCCTGATCCGGACGCATTTCCTCGAGATCGAGGAGTCGGAGTGGGACCGGATCATGGAGGTAAACCTCAAGGGGTTCTTCCTGTGCTCCCAGACGGCGGCGCGGCAGATGGTCCGCCAGGGTGATGGTGGCGTCATCATCAACATGTCCTCGGCGGGCGACACCCTGGCCGGGAAGGACCTGGCCCACTACTGCGTGGCCAAGGGAGGTGTACGGATGCTCACCCGGCAGCTGGCCTTCGAGCTGGCGCCCCATGGGATCCGCGCCAACGCCATAGCCCCAGGGTTGATCGAGACGGACCTGAACCGGGCGGATCTGGCCGTTCGCGAGTTCCGCGAGTACCGGCTCTCCATGATCCCGCTGGGGATAATCGGGGTTCCCGAGGACATAGTGGGCGCGGCGGTCTTCCTGGCCTCCGAGGACTCCAGGATGGCCACCGGCTCCACGATCTACCTGGACGCCGGCCAGACCATCTTCTGACCGCCGGGGGACTACCGGCCCGGTCCCACTTGCCGGGTCGGAGTCCTCCTCCGCTGTCACGACGGCGGGGGAACAGCCTCACCCGTTTCTCCCACTGTCCCGTGTCTCTGGTTCGCCACGACCGTGACCTGTAGCCGTCGTGAGCCGTGCGGGCCCTGTGCCCGGACAAGGGGGTTGAACATGTCACGGATCCGTCGCATACTGTCCGGCAGTCACAAACACCGCCGGTTTCCTGCTTTTCGACGTCGAGGGAACCGGAACCGGGATCAATTCGGGAGCGGACCCGTCGGGGGATGGCGGAACGCGTTCGGACCGAAGGAGGTGGTGGCTGGGGGATGGGCCCGCCGGGTCGGGGCGTGTTCTCGCGTTTTTCGCGCTCTCGTTGTGTCGGGATGGGAGCCATTACCAGGGATGAAGGTCACCCGGGAGTAGAATCCGGGCAGTCACACGAAGGCCGTTTCCCGTGACCGTGGAGGCGCTGTTGGGGGTCCCCATTCTCGACACACCCGTGGAGGTACAGGGCGTTCCGCGCCCGGGTGGGGGACATATCACCGGACCCACCCGCGGATCGCACGGCCGGAAAACGACAGCCCCGCACGCCGCCGAATCGCTACGCAACAACCGAACCAACCCACGGAGGTAATCGATGTCAGACCTGATCGATGGTCTTTCAAATGGTCTAGAGAACGCAGGAGAGACCATTCTCTCGTTCCTGCCGCGGCTGATCGGAGCTCTGATAATCCTGGTCGTCGGCTGGCTGGTGGCCCGGCTGGTCCACAGGGTGTTCCAGCGCCTCTTCAAGGCGGTGGGCCTCGACGCCCTACTCGAACGGGCCGGTCTCTCCGACCGGTTGAATGCCGCCGGCTACACCGCTACCGACCTGGCAGCGCGAGCCATCTACTGGATCGCCCTGCTGGTGGTGTTCCTCCTCACGGCCGAGGCTCTCGATGTCGAGTACCTCAGCGACATCCTGACAGGACTGATCGGATACCTGCCCCTGGTGGTGGCGGCGATCGTCATCGTCATCGTGGCGGCCGCGCTGGGTGCCTTCCTAGCCGAGTTGTCCACGCCGTGGTCGCAGGAACGTCACATCCGGTGGCTCCCCGCCACGGCGCGGTGGGCGGTGATCGCCCTCGGGATATTCGTCGCCCTCAACACGCTGAACATCGGCGAGGAGATAGTCAACACCCTCTTCATAGCCGTGGTCGGGACCGTGGGCGCCATCCTGGTGATCGCCTTCGGCGTGGGAGGAATATCCGCGGCCAAGGAATGGTGGGCCAGGGTCCTGCCCGACCGCGACTGACCCCACCGGGGCCGTCCATGCTTAGCACGGTCGACCCTGCTTGCGGCGACGCATGCAGGCCGCCGTTGCCTGAGTGATGGTCGCCGTGCTGGCCGCCGCCGGGTCGGGGGGCACCCTGGACGAACATCAGGTGCTCGTCTTCCTGATGCAGCTGGCCCTGCTGGTGGGGGCCGCCCGCCTGCTGGGAGGGATCGCCAACAAGCTGAGGCAGCCTCCCGTCGTGGGCCAGATCCTGGCGGGAGTGCTGATCGGCCCGAGCGTCCTCGGCAAGCTCTACCCGGGCGTCTTCGATTGGCTCTTCTCCGACTCCACCGCCGGATCGGTGGTGTACGGGGTGGCCTGGCTGGCGGTGATCATGCTGCTGGTGGTCATCGGGTACGAGACCGACCTGGGGATCATCATGCGGTTCCGCCGGGCCGCCGTCAACGTCTCGGCGGGAGGCCTGCTCGTGCCGCTGGCCGTGGTGGGGGTAGTGGCCCTCCTGACGCCGTCCTCGTTCATAGGGGATTCCGGCAGGGGCCTGTACGCCGCCTTCATGGCGCTGGCCCTGTCGGTGGCGGCCCTGCCCGTGGTCGCCAAGATCCTGGCCGACCTGGGGATGCTGCGGCGCAACTTCGGCCAGGTGACCCTGGCGGTGAGCATGACCATGGACTCCGTGGGGTGGCTCATCCTCGCCGGGCTGGCCGGAATAGCCCGGGAAGGCTTCCAGGCCTCCGACCTGCTGGCCTCTCTCGGGGGTCTGGTCCTGTTCCTGGCGCTGGCGGCCACCGTCGGCAGGTGGGCGCTCGACCAGGCGATGCGCCTGGCGCTACGGCGCGGGCGGAACCTGCCGGCCGCCCTCACGGTCAGCCTGGTGGCGGCCATCGGGGGCGGCGCCGTCACCCAGGCGCTGGGCCTCGAGGCGATCCTGGGAGCGTTCATCGTGGGGATCATCCTGGCCACGCTGCGCTACCAGGTCAGCGCGGTGAGGCACGTCCTGGAGACGGTCACCGACTCGTTCTTCGCTCCCGTCTTCTTCGCGTTCAGCGGGCTGCGGGTCGACATCGGCCTGCTGGCCAGCCCCAGCGCCATCATCTGGACCGTGGTGCTCATCGTTATAGCGGTGGCCGCCAAGATATCCGGCGCCTACGTGGGCGCGCGCCGGTCGGGTCTCAGCTCCGGAGAGGGCCTGGCCCTCGGATCGGGCCTGTCGGCGCTCGGCGCGATGGGGATCGTGGTGGCGCTGGTGGGCCTGAGCCTCGGCGTCCTGAGCGACACCGGGTACACAGTGATCGTGGTGGCGGCCATCGTCACCTCGCTGGTCGCTCCGATCATGCTGAGGCTGGCGGTGCGCGGAATGGAAGCCGGGGAGGAGGAGCAGGCCCGGCTGGAGTCGGAGGCCATCCGATCGCAGGCACAGATCCTGGGATCGAGGCGGGTTCTCCTTCCCACCCGTGGAGGCGCCAACAGCGTGTACGCCGCCCACCAACTCAAGGTCCTGTTCCCGGACGCCGAAGTGACCGTGCTGACGGTCGCCGACCGGCCCACCGGCTGGCGGAAGCGGCTGCTGGGCGACGCGGCCGAGGAGGACGCAGGCCCCGGAGAAGTGATCAGGACGCTCGGGCCCGATCGGTGCCGGTTGATCCGCCGGCGGCGCGACCCGGCCGAAGCGATACTCCGTGAGGCCGTGCTCGGTTACGACATGGTGGTGCTGGGAGCCACGGAGACCACCGACGCCGGCCGGGTCTTCTCCTCGGTGATCGACAGGGTGCTCGCCCGGCTGGAGTTGCCCGCCCTCATCTTCCGCTATCCCGGTCCCGGCCCCCAAGGTGGGCTACCGGCTCCCGAGTCGCTCGCCGTGCGTACGGTGCTGCTGTCGGTGGAGTCGAACCGGGCCTCCCGAGCCGCCGAGGAGGTGGCATATTCCCTGGCCGCCCACAACGACGGGTCGGTTCTCGCGCTGCACCTGATCGCCGAGACCCGCGACGCGGCCTTCTACCTCGATCCGTCGAGCAGCAGCCAGGACCACGGGGCGGGCCTGGAATTGGTGGAGGAATCGGTGTCGTTCGGCGAGCGGCTGGGGGCGAGAGTGAACGCCGAGGTCAAACCGGTCAGCCGGCCAGCCGGGGCACTGGTCGAAGCCGCCAACACCGGGGGCCTGGACCTCCTGGTGATGGGCGCGACGAACCGGCCGCTCAGCAGGCGACCGTTCTTCGGATACGACATGTCCCACGTGATAAAGCACGTCGCCATCCCGATGGTGATGGTGGCCATCCCGGACATCGTGTCCCGGTACGGGTCCACGGACCGCCGCAGCGAGGCGGTCTGAGTCCGGCCTGAGACGTGGAGAGGGGCGGCCCCGACACCGCCCCCTCCTCGATACGATCGATCACGTCCGCCGGCCTCCAGGGTGGGTCGGCTCGGACGCAGGTCAGATCTCGATCCGGGGCCAGGGTCTTCCTCCCGTGACGTGTCCGGCCCAGGCCGAGACGATCCGGACGATCACCCGGGTGGCCCGGTGCATGTCGTCTGCGTCCACCCACTCGTCAGGGCCGTAGAAGTTCCCGGCCAGGGCGCCGAAACCGACCGCCGGCGCTCCCAGGCAACGGATCGGGAAGCGGATGTCCGAGGCCACGTGGGCCGGGTAGACGCGGGGAGCTGCCCCGGTCTCGGCGCGGACGGCCCGGGCGGTGAGGCCCACCAGCGGATGGCCGGCGGGGACCTCGGCCGGGTTGGATCGGACGCCGAACAAGTCGGTCGAGCGGGCGCCGGCCTCCATCGCGACGGTGGCCAGGCGTTCGTAGACCTCGGTGAAGGTGCCGCGGCGGAACCAGACGGCACCCTCCGCCACGCCATGTTCTGGCAGCACGGTCGGGCCCACGCCCGCCGAGAGGCGGTTCACGGAACACAGCAGGTCCTCCCGGTCCGCCCACCTGTCCACCGCGTCGAGAACTCCCCGCAGGCGCTCGAGAGCATTGACTCCCTCGCGGGGGTCCTCCGAGTTGGGGGTACGTATCTCCACCGGCGGCGGCCGTCGGCCCGCGGTCTCGATCCGGATGTTGAAGAACCCGCGGGTAGCGATCTTGAACTGGGCCATCCCGCGGCCGGTCTCGGCCGGGTGGCAGTAGACGGCCGCGTCCACTTCACCGACCCTCTCCATGGCGGGGAGGGTTCCCAGCCCGCCTCCCAGCTTCCCGTGGACCAGGCCGACCACCAGCCGCACCCCCTCCAGGTGCGGGACCAGCACCCGGGCCGCAGCCAGTACCGACACCACCCCGGCCTTGTCGTCTGCGGCACCCACGCCGTGGATCCGCCCGCCGATCTCGGTGGCCCGGTAAGGATCGGTGCCCCATCCGTCGCCGGGATCAGGCAACTCGGTGTCGATGTGGGCGAAAAGGAGGATTCCGGGCCCCTCGCCGCGGGACGCCACCACGCTCACCAGACCCTCCGGCTCCGCGAGATCCGGCTGGGGCGGGCACCACTCGGGATGGCTCTCCAGATCGCCTACCCGAGGGGCGAGCATCTCCACCTCCACCCCGAGCCGGTCGAGTTCCTCCGCGCACAGCTCATGAATGTCGGACGGCTCGCCGCGCACGCTCCGCCGCGCCACCAGCGAGCCGAGCAACTCCCGCTCGTAGCCGCGCAGCCGGTCGGCCGCGTCCAGTGCGGCCCTGGTGTCAACAGGCATGGAACCATCCTACGAAGTTGCGATCCCGGATCGGGAGACCCCGCGTTCCGCCTAGCCGGCTAGATGGTGCAACCCGGCATCGTGTAGCATGGCGCCTTCACGGGCCCATAGCTCAGGTTGGTTAGAGCGCATCCCTGATAAGGATGAGGTCCCTGGTTCAAGTCCAGGTGGGCCCACCGGTTTCTAACCGTTTCACACCGCTCCTTGCAGTCCTAAACTCCCATGACACTGGCGTTTTGGCCCTAATAGTATCTGCATCCTCTCGTTCGTGGAGTCGCTAGACTTTCCTACTAGTTTCTGGTAGTTTCACCGCACTGTGGGACACACAGTGGGATAGCAACAGGAGGGTTATGCCAAAACTGACAGCCGCGTTCGTACGCGGAGTGAGCAAACCGGGCAAGTACGGCGACCAGCACGGCCTAATCCTTCGGGTTCAGCCGTCAGGATCGAAACAGTGGATATGGCGAGGAACCGTCAACGGTCGCCGACGCGACCTCGGATTGGGAGGCTATCCGTATGTGAGCCTCGCGGAAGCACGCGCCGAAGCGTTCGACTACCGCAAGACGGCCAGAAAGGGCGGCGACCCGGTCGCTCTCCGATCCGGCGGGGTACCGACCTTCGCACGGGCGGCTGAGACCGTCACCGCTTTGCACGCGACGAAGTGGAAAAGCCCCGGAACCGAAGAGTCATGGCGTGCGACGCTCGGGACGTATGTGCTACCCGCCATAGGATCGAAGCCGGTTGACGCAGTCACATCCGCCGACGTGATGGCCTGCCTCACTCCGATCTGGACTACAAAAGAGGAGACCGCCAGGAAGACACGCCAACGGATCGGCGCGATCATGAAATGGGCGATCGCTCAGGGCTACAGACAGGACAACCCCGCTGGCGACGCTGTGCTTGCCGCTCTCCCAAAGCAGACCGTCCGTAGGAAGCACTTCCGAGCCCTTCCCCACGGCGACGTTTCGGCCGCTCTCGCCACGGTCCGGGCGTCCCACCTCAATCCGACGGTCCGCCTGGCGTTCGAGTTTCTCACACTCACAGCCGTCCGATCAGCGGAAGCGCTGGGTGCCCGCTGGTCAGAAGTCAACCACGAAAGCCGGACATGGGTCGTTCCCGCCGAACGCACGAAGCCCGGTCGCGACCACAGGGTTCCGCTCTCGGCCCCCGCTCTTGAAGTTCTGGCCGCGGCCCGCCGCTACTCAGACGGCAGCCCACTGGTGTTCCCCCGGGATACCGGTGGAGAGATCCCGCGCTGGATGCTCAGCAAGCTACCCGCAAGGGTCGGCATCGACGCCACCGTCCACGGCATGAGAAGCTCGTTCCGGGACTGGTGCGGCGAGACCGGTGTCGCCCGTGAAGTCGCGGAGGCATGCCTGTCACATCGGGTCGGCAACGCCGCCGAACAGGCTTACGCACGGAGTGACCTGTTGGAGCGCCGCCGCGAACTTATGGAAGCCTGGGCGGAGTACGTAGGGTAGCCGGATCGGGCAGCGATCACTACTGCTTCCGCAGCAGCTTCACATCCGGCTCTCCTGCCGGATCGCCGTGGCGGAGTTCCGCCGACATCCGGAGGATGGCCCTCCCCACTAGCTCCGACAATCATCCCTCACGCATCTGGCCGAGGCCGGAGCGTCCTCCTTAAGGCTTGGCCAAAAGCCGCCCCTGTGACCAATGAACCCCTATCCGTATCCACCCGGCCCCCCGCCCTAGAGTCGGCTAACCCGCCAGGCCACCAGGACCCCGGAACGGCGGCGGCCGGCCGGCCTGAGGGCGACCGTTACCGGTGGAATGTGCGTAGGTCTAGAGGTTACGCACGATCGCCTCGACACGGTCGGCTGCGGTGCTTGTGTCTTCGTGTTCCCAGATGCGTATCACTTTCCATCCCACCTTGGCCAGGGCTGTGTCGGTTGTGCGGTCGCGTTCTACGTTGGTGTCGAGTTTTCGGCGCCACCAGTGGGCGTTGGTTTTGGGTGAGGTTCCGTGTTCGGGGCATCGGTGCCAGAAGCAGCCGTCTACGAATACGGCTACCCGGGCTCGGGTGAATACGATGTCGGGGCGGGTCCGGCCGATCTCGGGGAGGCGCATGTTCACGCGGTATCGGAGTCCTCTGCGGTGGAGTTCGCGTCGGATGGCCATTTCGGGGGCTGTGTGGCGGTTTTTCACACGGCTCATCTGAGCCGATTTGGCGGCCGAGGGCGGTTTCGGCTGGGGCATGACCCTGACGGTACCCGCTCGTGTCGGTGCGCCGCGCTATGTTTATGGTTACTGGAAATGACGTGAATGTGATTCTAAGCAGAGGGGAGGGTGCCTGTGAGGCTTATTGATCTGTTCGCCGGTTGCGGTGGCCTCACCGAGGGGTTCCGCCGGACCGGGTTCGATCCGGTTCTGGCAGTGGAGTGGGACCGCTCCGCGGCATCTACCTACGCGGCCAACTTCGGTGACCATGTGATCTGCGACGACATTGCCACAGTTCCCGACGACGCTTTCCCCCGAGCAGATGCGGTCGTAGGCGGTCCTCCCTGTCAGGGATTCTCGAATCTCGGCACGCGCAACCCGGACGACCCCCGCAACCTCCTGTGGCGGGAGTACGCGAGGGTGGTCCGCCTCGCCCGGCCGGACGTGTTCGTGTTGGAGAACGTGCCACAGTTTCTCAAGTCCGATCAGTACCGACTATTGGTGGACTGGTCGCTGAACGGCCCTTTGAGTGGGTACCAACTCACAGCCGGGGTCTTGAACGCAGCGGATTACGGGGTCGCCCAGCGGAGGCGGCGAGCCATCGTAGTCGGGTCCCGACGCGGTAGGCCTTCTCTGCCGCCACCCTCCCACGGCAAAGACGACCCGTCCGCGCCGTGGACGACGGTACGCGACGCCCTGGACGGGATCCCCTTCGAGACCGGGCCCACCGCGCTGCCGACACAGCGTTTGGACTCCGGCATCGCCGGACCGTTCAAGGTAACCGAGTTGCACCTCTCCCGCAGACCGCGGGAACTCTCACTGAGACGATACGAACTCATACCGCCTGGAGGGGGACGATTCGACCTCCCGGATCGTCTGCTCCCCAACTGCTGGCGAAACAAACCGACAGGAACCGTCGATGTGATGGGACGGATGGAATGGGACAAACCGTCACTGACCATCCGCACCGAATTCTTCAAACCCGAAAAAGGCCGATACCTCCACCCGCAGTGGGACAACCAGGATCCCAACAGGTGCGTGAACCGTTCGATAAGCCACTGGGAAGCCGCTCGGCTCCAGTCCTTCCCCGACGATTTCGTCTGGTGCGGCAGCAAGATCGAGATCGCCAAACAAATCGGCAACGCCGTACCGCCGCTCCTGGCAGAAGCGATAGCACGCCACCTCACAGCCACCGTGCTGGCAGAGACGTGACTAACGCAGTACCCCAGGCAATCATCGACCTCCTCGGATGGCGCACCAGCGGCAAGCCCAACATTGCCGACGGAGCGAGCAACCCCAGCGTGGACATCGCCACGGCGGTCTTCGAACAGCTCGGGGTCACCCGATCGACCACAGCCCCGGGCCAGACAGCCGGAACCAACTTCGAGAAGGCAATAAGACAGATCCTGGCGGACCGTCTCCCGCAGCTAGACCCAGACCGCGAATGGGATGTAGGTAGTCGGGAGATCACCCACTTCGTGCAATACGCACACCTGGCCCGCATCAAAGAAATAGCCGAAAACGACCCCACCCTCAGATCATCACTAGGTACCGACTACCTCATCAAACCAGACATCACCATCGGCCTCGAAACCGGTGCCCGGCGACATCTCCACGCTGCGGTGTCGTGCAAATGGACCATCCGCTCAGACCGTGTCCAGAACATCCGCCACGAAGGCGTCGTACTGACCAGACACAGACGAGGCCGCCAACCCCACTTCGTCGCCGTCACAGCAGAACCACTCCCCTCACGGCTCGCCGCCATAGCCAGAGGAACCGGCGAACTCGACTGCGTCTACCACATAGCACTACAGCAACTCCGCACCGCATGCCACAACAACAGCAACGCAGCAGACACCCTCGACGAGCTAATCGAACAAGACCGGCTCCGGCCTCTCGGCGGCCTACCCCACATGATCGCCCGCTACTAGCGACCAGAACCAGGTCGAGAGCGCGTATCTCTTCTGAACAGTCCAAGTACGTTGAAACGGCTCGGCTCGTTGGAAACCACCGGCTCGGACCCCGAAGTCGACACTGCCGAGAGAGGCCGCGCCGTAGGCTCCGGTGATGGGACATCAACCGGGTCGACGCCAGCCCGAACCCCTGCGGTGTCACCGTTGGCGCAGCGGCCAAGAGCACAGTCGTACCCACATGTCTGGCCGATGGCCGGCGGATTCCTGTGGAGATGAAACCGTCGTCCGAGCGACTCAAGCGCGGCTTCGTTGCTGGGTGGGTAGTCACGCTGCCGGGGATAGGCTCTCGATCCAGGCGTAGAGTCCTGTTCCCGCCAGCCCACCGCCCGGGTGTGTTCACCGCCGAGGCGGATCAGTGAAGGGAACGACTCCTCCCGTTCCCGACGCCAGATCGTGGTCCTGCTCAACCGGGTGATCTCGAGGACTTCGGACAGTCTCACCACCCGCCCACCGTGGGGAGCTAGCACCGCCGACCGCCGATTCCTGACACCCGGCCGACTGTTGTCGGTCTCGTTCCGCATCGGCCCTTCCCTTCTCCTCTCATTACCGGCCGTCCTGTGCCGTGACCGCTGTGTGTGGCCTTTCATCCGATGGGACCGTCACCGGGGCGTGTCGTCATCCAACATACCCAACACGACCCCCAACCCGGTCGCGCATCCACCCCCAGGGGTCGCGCTCAACCGCGACCGGTCGCGCATCCGGTCGCGCATCCCTCCGACCTGGGCATTTGCTGGCAGCCCGATAGGCAAACGTCCTAGGCAGCGA
>JAPPGV010000054.1 GCA_028821235.1 bacterium | reverse complement strand
CTGGCGATGGCCCTCAACCACCCCGACGTGGACGTGGTGGCGATGACGACAGTGGCCGGTAACTGCTCCCTGAAGGACACCACCCGCAACGCCCTCTACACAGCGGAGTTGTGCGGATCAGCCGTACCCGTCTACGCGGGCGCCGACCGTCCCCTGCTGGTGAAGGCTCGCCCGGCTACCTGGTTCCACGGGATGGACGGGCTCGGTGACCAGGGATACCCGCACCCGTCCCGATCCGCCGAGGACGAGGACGGCGTAAGCGCCCTCATCAACCACATACGCGGGAATCCCTGCTCCACCCTGGTCACCCTCGGGCCGCTCACCAACGTGGCGCTCGCCCTGGCACAGGCGCCCGACATCGTGGACCTGGTGGGCCGCTGCGTGGTCATGGGAGGCACCGCCAACAAGGTGGGCAACGTCACCCCCGCGGCGGAGTTCAACCTGTGGTTCGATCCCCACGCCGCCCGCATGGTCTTCGCCTCCGGCCTTCCGATCGAGATGGTCGGCTGGGAGATCTGTCGCGGCGAGGCCGGCCTGGACCCCACCGAGCAGTCCGCGCTCCGAGCACTGGACACTCCCCTGGCCCACTTCTTCCTCGACTGCAACTCCACTGCGATCGAGTCCGCCCACCGGCAGTCGGGCACCCGCCGGCTGGAACTCCCCGACCCGACCGCCATGGCGGTGGCGATCGACAAGCGCAGGGTGGTGACCGCCAGCTCCCGCCACTACGTGGACGTGGAGGCAGAGAGCCCGCTGACCAGGGGAATGTCGGTGGTCGACTCCTTGGACGTAACGGGAAATCCGGCCAACGTCGAGGTAGTCAAGGCCATAGACACAGACCGCTTCAAGCAGATGATCTTCGACGCAGCCGCCGGCTAGCCCTGTTCGCGTCCGCCGAGTAGGTCTTCCAGCCATCGCCGCTGCCGCTCGCCGAGCCGCTCACCCGGAAGACCGACTCCACCACAGCTTCCATGCGAGCCCATATGTATTACCATATGGTGCATGGCCCGCCGTGAAGTTCTGGTACAGCTCGATGACAACCTCGTGGACCAACTAGACCGCTTGGCCAAGGCATCGGGCACCAACCGTTCCGAACTCCTGCGCCGTGGAGCACGAGCGGTTATCGCAGCCGAGGAAGCTGCGGCCGCCGACCGCGAACTGGCCGAGGCCTACCGACGCCTACCTCCGGATCCGGCGCTCGTACGATCAGCGGCACGGCTAGCAGCCCGCACTGTCCCCGAGTGGTAGGTGGTTTTGAGAAACGAGATCTACTGGGCAGATCTCGGTCCACCTGCCGGAAGGCGGCCCGTGTGCGTGGTTACGCGGAACGCAGCGGCCGCGGTGCTCACCTCTGTCACGTGCGCGCCCATCACCCGTACCGTGCGGGGTATCAGGTCGGAAGTAGAGGTAGGTCCAGACGAAGGACTACCCGAACCCTGTGCAGTCAACTGCGACAGCCTCATCACCGTCCCGATCTCGTATCTCGACTCAAGTCCGGTGGGACGGCTTGGCGAGTTCAAGAGGGCCATGATGGATCGGGCTCTGCGCTACGCCCTCGACATCCAGTACTGACGTAGGCAGGCCATAGATACGGGTCGCTTCAAACAGATGACCTGAGGCGATCCGGATTCCGGAGCCGCTAGGCCGCTACGTCTCGCCCTTGCGGAAGGGGAGGCCGTCGGCGGCGGGTGGGCGGAGGCGGGAGGTGGCGAACAGCAGCACCACGAGGACCGCGATGTGGGGGGTGATGGCCGGGAGCTGGTTGGGAACGCTGGTCGAGTTCATGTACCAGAACCCCACCGCGATCGCCACTATGGCCAGCTGCAGCGTCCCGGTGTATCCCCTCCGCTTCAGGATGCGCCACAGCACCAGCAAGGCGATGGCGAGGACCACCAGCAGCAGCAGGCCGTGGGCGGCGTTCTCGTCCCGAAGGCGCAGGGTCTCGGTGAAACCGAAGAGCAACGCCCCGCGTGCGGTGCCGATCGGGTTCCAGTTACCGAAGATCATGGTCGCCAACCCGATGTAGCCCTTCCCCTGGGTCTGGCCCTCCTTGTACAGCCCGGACAGCTGGATCGCCAGGAAACCGCCCCCGAGCCCGGCCAGGAAGCCGCTGATCACCACGCCGTAGTACTTGTACTTGTAGACGTTGACGCCCAACGAGTCGGCTGCGTGCGGGTGCTCGCCGCAGCTGCGCAGCCGCAGCCCGAAACTGGTCTTCCACAGGACGAGTATCGAGATGGGTAGCGCCAGGTAGGCGATCAGGGTGAGCCATGACATCTGGAACATGAAGCCGCGCAGTATCCCGGCCAGGTCCGAGATGAAGAAGATTCCGCCGCGCTCTATCGCGCCGAGGACGTCCGGGCTCTCCCAACCGAAGATCGTGCCGCCCGCCAGGACCGGCAGCGTGAAGTTGCTCACCCCGGAAATGGTCGGGGACTGAGTGATCGAGCCGCCGCGATCCGAGAAGTGCAGGTCGGACAGGAACCGGGTCAGGCCGGGAGCCATCAGGTTGATGGCGACCCCGGCGATTATGTGATCCACGTTGAACCCGACCGCGGCCACCGCCATGACGAGGCCTCCCATGGCGCCTGCCACGGCCGCGAGGAGCATTCCGAACCAGGGGCCGCCGATCATGGTCCCGAAGGCCCCGAACCAGGTACCCAGGATCAACATCCCCTCCAGGCCGATGTTGACCACCCCGGACCGTTCCGAGAAGATCCCGCCCATGCCGGCCATCAGGATGGGCACCGACCAGGCCAGGGCGATGGCCCACGTTCCGCTCGAGGTCAGATCGTCCGTCGGCAGGGAGGCGAACTGCTGGGTGGAGGCGAGCAGGAGCACCGCGCCCAACCCGTAGACGATCCAGCGGCGATTCCCGCTCACGAGGTTCGCCCCGAGGCTCATCGTCGGCCGCTCGCGCAGGGCACTCACGTGTCGGCCTCCTCGGCTCCGGCGGCGCTCTCGACCTGTGAGGACGCGGCCGCTGCGGCCTCGATCCTCCTGCGCCGCTGAGCCAGTGCGTAGGCGATCACGGCGAACAGGATGATCACGGCCACCATGATCGTGACGATCTCACGCGGGGCGTCCCCGCGTACCTCCAGCACGCCCGACGCCCGTTCCAGCCAGCCGAACGCCAACGCGGCCACGGCCGCCCCCACCGCGTGGTTGCGGCCGAGCAGCGCCACCGCTATCCCGGCGAAGCCCAGGCCCTGCGGGAACCGGAGGCTGTAGAAGTGCTGGTCTCCGAGCAGGTCCGCCATGCCGACCAGCCCGGCCACCGCCCCGCTGAGCAGCATGGCCAGGACGATGGTCCGCTTGGGCGGCACGCCGCTCGCCTCGGCGGCCCAGGGGTTGGCGCCGGTGGCGCGCAGGTCGTATCCGAGCCGGGAGCGGTTGATGATGAGGTGGTACGCGACGCCCACCAGCGCCGCCACGAGGATGAACCCGGTCAACTCGACCCGCTTGATCTCGCGGGTCACCAGCTCGACGATAGGGTTGAGGCTGGGGAACCAACCGGTGGTGGCGATGTCACCCAGGCGGGTGTCGAGCGACTCCGACTCGATCTTCCACCGGCCCAGCAGAAACGACACCACGCCGGACACCGCGATGGCGTTGAGCATGATGGTGGAGATGACCTCGTGGACGTTCCGGGTCACCTTCATCCAGCCCGCCAGCCCGGCCCAGGCCGCACCCACGATCATCGCCGTCACGAGGATGATGGCTATGTGGAGCGGCGGGAACAGGGAACCTACGCCGGCGCCGACGTAGGCGGCGAAGAATGCCGCCAGGATGTACTGGCCCTCCACGCCGATCTGGAAGAGGTTCATCCTCATGGCGATGGCGAAGGCGATGCCCGACAGGTAGAGCGGGGTGGCCCGGTTGAACGACTCGATGACCGTCTCCAGCCGGCTGCCGTACTCCCATATGTTGCCGAAGGCCACGAGGGGGTCGGCCCCGGACACCACCAGAACGAGCGCGGCCACCAGGAGCGCCAGCCCCACCGCGGCCAATGGCGGCCCTACCACACGGCGCACACCGGTCCAGCTCACGCGGCTGCCCCTGTCATGTAGGCGCCCAACTCCCTCGGCGTGACCCTGGCCGGATCCAGCCTGGCCACGATCTCACCGCGCAGCATCACTAGGAGCGTGTCGCTCAGGCCGATCAGCTCCTCGAGATCGGCCGAGATCAGCAGCAGTCCCAAACCTTCCGCCCGGGCCCGGCGCAGGTCCTCCCAGACGGCGGCCTGCGAGCCGACGTCGATTCCCCTCGTGGGGTGGGCTGCGATCAGCGGGTTGCATTCGATGGCCAGTTCCCGGCCCACCACCAGTTTCTGCTGGTTGCCGCCGGAAAGGGCATGGACGGGCGTGTGGACACCGGGTGTGCGCACGTCGAAGCGCTCGACCACGTTGGCGGCATGGTCCCTGGAAGCCTCATCGTCGATCCATACCCGGGAGCTCAGGAAGCGCCGCCGCGTCTGGTGACCCAGGATGCTGTTCTCCCAGACCGGCGCCGGCAGCAGCAGTCCCCGCCGGTGGCGATCCTCGGGGATATACCCGAGGCCGGCCTCCCGGCGTTGCCGCACCGACCAGCCGGTCACGTCGTCGCCGTGCAGATGGATGGAGCCTCCGGTCACCGGTGCGATTCCCAGGATCGCCTCCACCAACTCACCCTGGCCGTTGCCCTCCACACCTGCCACCCCGACGATCTCGCCGCACTGGACCGAGAATCCGACGTCCCGCAACCTCGTCACCCCGGCCTCATCCACCACCGAGATCCCCTTGACCTCGACGGCGGTCCGGTCGGTGACGGTCGCCTCACGCGTCTCGGGAGTGGGAAGTTCCGAGCCCACCATCAACTCGGCCAGATCCTGGGCGGTCACGTCCTCCGGCTTGACCCGCGCCACCGACCGGCCCTGGCGGAGCACCGTGATCGTGTCTGCTATCTCCAGCACCTCGTCCAGCTTGTGGTCGATGAAGATGATGGTGTGTCCCTCGGTCTTGAGTTCCCTCAGGTTGCGGAACAACTCCTCCACCTCCTGGGGAACCAGCACCGCGGTGGGCTCGTCCAGGATGAGGATGCGCGCCCCGCGGTAGAGGATCTTGATGATCTCGATCCGCTGCCTCTCCCCCACCTCCAAGGTACCGACGGCGTCATCGAGGTCGAGCGCCAAGCCGTAGGCCTCACCCAGCTCCCTCAGCCGGGACCGGGCGGTGGCGAAGTCGATCAACGCCCCCTTGGACGGCTCCGCACCGAGGATCACGTTCTCGATCACGGTGAGGTTGTCGGCCAGCATGAAGTGCTGGTGGACCATCCCTATACCCACGTCGATCGCCTCCCTGGGGGAGGAGAAGGTGCGCTCCTGCTCGAGCACCTCGATGCTTCCCTCATCGGGAGCCTGCATCCCGTAGAGGATCTTCATGAGCGTCGACTTGCCGGCGCCGTTCTCGCCGCAGATGGCGTGGATCTCGCCCGCCTCCACTACGAGGTCGATGCGGTCGTTGGCCAGCACACCGGGGAATCGCTTGGTGATTCCCTTCAACCGCACCGCGACGCTCATCGGCTCATCATCCCTTCGTCAGCCGACGCTCGTCACCTTGTCTCCCGATCGGGCCTCCGTCAACCCGCGTAGTCGGCGGGGTCGCGGCTCACCACGATCTCGCCGGAAACGATCTTCTCCTTGAAGGCGTCGAGCTCGGCCGTTATGTCGTCCACGTGGCCGCCGGAGGTCGAGTACCCGACACCGTCCACCGACAGGTCGAACACCTGCGGACCCGGCGCGAACGTGCCCGACTGGATCGCCTGGATGGTGTTGAACACCGCCACGTCCACCCGCTTGAGCATCGACGTCAGGATGTAGGGCTGGAAGTCCGCACCCGCGGTGAGGTACTGGTCGGAGTCGACCCCGATCGCCCACACATGGGTGTTGTTGGCCTCGGAGTAGTCCTTGGCGGCCTGGAACAGACCGCCCCCGGTGCCGCCCGCCGCGTGGTACACCACATCGGCGCCCTGCTCGAACATCGACTGCGCGATCACCCGACCCGCCGCCGGATCGTTGAACCCGCTGAAATCGGGCGGCTCCGTCACGTACTGGGAGATCACCTGGATAGAGGGGTCGATGGCTTGCACCCCGGCCAGGAACCCGGCCTCGAAAGCGTGGATCAACGGGATGTTCACCCCACCGATGTAACCGACCGTACCGGTCTGCGTCTTGAGAGCCGCTATCACACCCACCAGGAAGGACCCCTGCTCCTCGGCGAAGATGAGACCGGCCACGTTTGGAGCGTCCACCACTGAGTCCACGATCGCGAAGCTCGTGTCCGGATACTCCGCCGCCACGTTCGCCATCGGCTCGCCGAACAGGAACCCGACCCCGATCACCAGATCGGAGCCTTCCGACGCCTGCAAGGCCAGCAGCTCCTCACGGTTGGTCCCGTCCTCGTTGGCAGACGCCTCCGAGTTCTGTGTCCCCAACTCCGCGGCCGCCTTGTCGAGGCCCGCCGCCGCCGCGTCGTTGAACGACTGATCACCCCGACCGCCGATGTCATAGACCAGACCGACGCTCACCGGCTCGCCTGTCGCGGGCGGCGGAGGCACCACCCCCAGGTCGGTCGGGTCGCGGCTCACCACGATCTCACCGGAGACGATCCGCCCCTTCCAGTTGTCGAGTTGGCCCGCGATGTCGTCCACGTAACCGCCGGAGGTCGAGTACCCGACACCGTCCACCGACAGGTCGAACACCTGCGGACCCGGCGCGAACGTGCCCGACTGGATCGCCTGGATGGTGTTGAACACCGCCACGTCCACCCGCTTGAGCATCGACGTCAGGATGTAGGGCTGGAAGTCCGCACCCGCGGTGAGGTACTGGTCGGAGTCGACCCCGATCGCCCACACATGGGTGTTGTTGGCCTCGGAGTAGTCCTTGGCGGCCTGGAACAGACCGCCCCCGGTGCCGCCCGCCGCGTGGTACACCACATCGGCGCCCTGCTCGAACATCGACTGCGCGATCACCCGACCCGCCGCCGGATCGTTGAACCCGCTGAAATCGGGCGGCTCCGTCACGTACTGGGAGATCACCTGGATAGAGGGGTCGATGGCTTGCACCCCGGCCAGGAACCCGGCCTCGAAAGCGTGGATCAACGGGATGTTCACCCCACCGATGTAACCGACCGTACCGGTCTGCGTCTTGAGAGCCGCTATCACACCCACCAGGAAGGACCCCTGCTCCTCGGCGAAGATGAGACCGGCCACGTTTGGAGCGTCCACCACTGAGTCCACGATCGCGAAGCTCGTGTCCGGATACTCCGCCGCCACGTTCGCCATCGGCTCGCCGAACAGGAACCCGACCCCGATCACCAGATCGGAGCCTTCCGACGCCTGCAAGGCCAGCAGCTCCTCACGGTTGGTCCCGTCCTCGTTGGCAGACGCCTCCGAGTTCTGTGTCCCCAACTCCGCGGCCGCCTTGTCGAGGCCCGCCGCCGCCGCGTCGTTGAACGACTGATCACCCCGACCGCCGATGTCATAGACCAGACCGATACTGATGGGCTCACCCGCCGGAGCCTGGGTGGTGGCGGAGGTCGCGGAGGTCGCCTGGGCTGCGGTCGTGGCGGGCGTTTCATCGCCGCCGCAAGCGGCCGCCAGCAGCCCGAAGGCCGCCAGCACGATCAACAGCCTGGTCTTAACGCGCATGATTCTGGATCCTTTGATTCGGGCCCCGATGTACAGGGACGGGTGGGTTGGACATTCTACGCCGGGTGAACGGTCGCCGCTAATGGGGAGCCGGAGGATGTGACCGCCTCGCGCCGGATGCGCGGAGCGGTTAGACAGCCGACAGTCAGGAGGAGTCGACCAGATCCAACGGGGGGCTGTCGGGGGTGTCGACCATCTCGAAGATGAGCGAGTCGCCGTCGGGATCAGCATCCACCACGATGGTGGTACCCGGCGTGTACTCGCCCAGCAACACCTGCTCGGCCAGCGGATCCTCGAGGTACCGCTGGATGGCCCTGCGCAACGGGCGGGCGCCCAGGTCGCGGTCGTAGCCCCTGGAGACCAGGAAGGTCTTGGCGGCGTCGCTGAGCACCAGGTCGAGGGATTGGGTGGCCAACTGCTCCCGATCCCGTACCAGCATCAGGTCGACGATCTGTTTGACCTCGTCGGTGGTGAGCTGGTGGAAGACGATCACCTCGTCGATCCGGTTGAGGAACTCGGGCCGGAAGTGCTTCTTCAGGTTGTCGGTCAGCCTCTCCTTCATCTTCTCGTAGGTGACCTCGTCGCTCTCCTGCTGGAATCCCACCGCCTTCTTGCGCAACGACTCGGAACCCAGATTGGAGGTCATGATGATCACGGTGTTCTTGAAGTCCACGGCCCGACCCTGAGCATCGGTCAGGCGACCGTCCTCCAGGATCTGGAGAAGGGTGTTGAAGACGTCGGAATGGGCCTTCTCGATCTCGTCGAACAGCACCACCGAGAAGGGCTTGCGGCGCACCGCCTCGGTGAGCTGGCCACCCTCGTCGTAACCCACGTAACCGGGTGGCGATCCGACCAGGCGGCTCACCGTGTGCTTCTCCATGTACTCCGACATGTCGAGCTGGATGAGAGAGTCCTCGTCGCCGAACAGGAACTCCGCCAGCGCCTTGGCGGTCTCGGTCTTCCCCACTCCGGACGGCCCGAGGAAGATGAACGAACCGCTCGGCCGCTTCGGATCCTTGAGGCCGGCCCTGGTGCGGCGGATGGCCCGGCTCACCGCCGAGATCCCGTCGTGCTGCCCGATGATCCGCTTGTGGAGCTCCTCCTCCATGTGGACCAACCGGGCGGTCTCCTCCTCGGTGAGCCGATGGACCGGAATGCCGGTCCACTGGGCGAGCACGTCGGCGATCTCGTCCTCATCGATCAACGTGTCGTCCACCACAGCGGACGACTCGGCCGACTCGGCCTTGTAGCGGGCCCGGTCGGAGATCAGAGCCCGTTCCTGGTCGCGGAGTTGGGCCGCCCGCTCGAACTGCTGCGCGGAGACCGCTTCCATCTTGTCGTTGCGGACCGCGCTCAACTGGTCGTCGATCTGGCGGATCTGGGAGCTGGAGGAGCTCCGGAAGATCCGGTTGCGGCTGCCCGCCTCGTCGATCAGGTCGATGGCCTTGTCGGGGAGGAAGCGATCCGAGATGTAGCGGTCGGCGAGGGTGGCGGCCGTCTTGAGCGCGCTGTCCGTAAAGCGCACCGAGTGATGGGCCTCGTACCGGTCCTTGAGCCCGTGCAGTATCCGGACCGTCTCGGCAACGGTGGGCTCGTCCACGTGAATGGGCTGGAACCGGCGCTCCAGGGCGGAGTCCTTTTCCAGGTACTTACGGTACTCCTCCAGGGTGGTCGCCCCGACGGTCTGCAGCTCGCCCCGGGCCAGCATGGGCTTCAGAATGCTGGCGGCGTCGATGGCGCCCTCCGCCGCTCCCGCACCCACCAAGGTGTGGATCTCATCGATGAAGAGGACGATGTCTCCCCGGTTCTTGATCTCCTTCAGGACCTTCTTGAGGCGTTCCTCGAAGTCGCCGCGGTAGCGGGACCCCGCCACCAGGGCGCCCAGGTCGAGGGTGTAGATCTGCTTGGTGTTGAGGGTGTCGGGTACCTCGCCCGCCACGATCCGCTGGGCCAGGCCCTCCACGATCGCCGTCTTGCCCACCCCGGGCTCACCGATCAGGACCGGGTTGTTCTTGGAGCGCCTCGAGAGGATCTGCATGACCCGTTCGATCTCGGGGTAGCGACCGATCACCGGATCGAGCGCGTGATCACGGGCCATATGGGTGAGGTTGCGTCCGAACTGGTCCAGCACGGTGGAACCCGATTGGGACGAACCCCTGCCGGACGGAGCGGTACCGGCCCGGGCGGGCTCGTCTCCCGAACCGCCGGAGAGGAGTTGGATTATCGTATGCCGCACCCTGGGCAGGTCGGCGCCCAACTTCTCCAGCACCTGCGCGGCCACCCCGTCACCCTCGCGGATCAGGCCGAGGAGGATGTGCTCGGTGCCGATGTAGTTGTGTCCCAGCTGCAGGGCCTCCCGCAGGCTCAACTCCAGTACCTTCTTGGCCCTGGGAGTGAACGGGATGTGGCCGGCCGGGGACTGGTGCCCCTGGCCGATGGTCTCCACCACCTGGCTACGCACGGAGTCCAGCCGGATACCGAGGTTGAGCAGACCCCGGGCGGCGACCCCCTCGCCTTCGTGGATGAGGCCGAGGAGGATGTGCTCGGTGCCGATGTAGTTGTGGTTGAGTAGCCGCGCTTCTTCCTGGGCCAGGACCACCACTCTGCGGGCCCGGTCGGTGAAGCGTTCGAACACTGGCGGTCAACCTCCGACTCGGCGGCTCTGGCTCACAGGATACAAGCTTAGGAGTACTCGTCCCGGTAACCGGCGACTATAACGCAAGCCGGTGACAAGCCGATGGGAGAAGAGCGGGGCAATCCGCTTACCATACGGCGCTCTACCGCGGCGGCGAACGGATGCCATTGTCCACCGACACCATCAGGGCCCTGATCGAGATTCCCGGGGTCTGGGAGCGAATGGAACGCGTCGAGCAACGGCTGCTCGACGTGTCCCGCGCCGGTGACGACTTTCTCACCGAGATCTCCCAACACCTGCTGCTCGCGGGAGGCAAGCGCTACCGGCCGGTCCTCACCCAGCTGGCCGGTGAGTTCGGGCCCACCCGCGACCGCCGGCTGATCGAGGCCGGCGCGGCGGTGGAGCTGATCCATATCGGATCCATGTACCACGACGACGTGATGGACGGCGCCCACACGCGCCGCGGCACCACGTCGGTCAATGCCAGGTGGGACAACTCGCTCGCCATCCTGGCCGGCGACTTCCTCATCGCCCGGGCATCGGAGATCGCTGCTACGTACCTGGGCATGGCTTCGGTCGAGCTCCTGGCGCACACCTACCGGGACCTCGTGACCGGCCAGGCCCTGGAGCTCAAGCTGACAGGCGACGTCAGCCACGGGCCCGCCGATCATTACCGGGTGATCGGGGGTAAGACCGCCAGCCTCATCAGGACCTCGGCCCGCCTGGGTGCGCTGGCCGCCGACGCGGCGGACGATACGGTCGAGGCGGTGTCCACCGCCACCTGGGAGCTGGGGATCGTGTTCCAGCTGACCGACGACGCCCTCGACCTGGTGTCCACCGGGGAGGAACTGGGTAAGCCGGCCGGGAGCGACATCCGCCATGGCGTGTACACGCTGCCGGTCCTCTACGCCCTGGAAGGGTCGGCAGGAAGCCGGATCATGGCCCTCCTGCAACAGGAGGGACCCGTAACCGAGGATGCGGTCGGTGAGGTGATCGGCCTGGTCAGGGAGGGCGGCTACGTCCAGCGGGTGCTCGACGAGTGCCGGCACCGGCTCGCCAGGGCCGCCGAAGCCACCGCCGGCCTGCCCGACATCGAGGCCCGGGAGGTCTTCCGGCGCATGGGTGACTTCCTAGTCGACCGAGTGGGATCCGTCGGAGCGAGTCGCTAGTTGCTAGTTCCTAGTCGCTAGTTATTACTAAGCACTAACGACTAGCGACTAGGCTTCAGGGCGCAGGTGGGGGAACAGGACCACCTCGCGGAGATTCCGCTGGCCGGTCAACAGCATCACCAGCCGGTCGACGCCGATGCCGAGGCCTCCGGTGGGGGGCATGCCCAGTTCCAGCGCCTGCAGGAAGCTCTCGTCCACCGGGTGGGCGGTCTGGTCACCGGCCGCGCGGGCTGCCGCCTGAGCCTCGAACCGAGCCCGCTGGTCGAGCGGATCGTTGAGTTCGGTGAACGCGTCCACATACTCGGCGCCGGCGATGTATAGCTCGAAGCGTTCCACCAGGCCCTCGACCGAACGGTGCTGGCGGGCCAGCGGGGAGATGTCGATGGGATGGTCGATCACGAAGGTGGGCTCCCACAGATGCTGCTCGACGCGCTGGTCGAACACCTCTTCGACCAGCTTCCCGAATCCCCAATCCTGATCGGCCTGCAAACCGGCCGAGCCGGCCAGGGCTCGTAGCTCGGCAACGGGAGTGGACGGCGTGATGGCGGCGCCCAGCGCCTCGGACACCAGCTCGAGCATGGGGACCCGCCGGTAGGGAGGCCGGAGGTCGAGGGGACGACCCTGGTAGCTGAGCCCGGTGGCGCCGATCACCCGCTCCGCCACAGCCGGGATCACCTCCTCCATCAGGCGCATGATGTCGTGGTAGTCGGCCAGCGCCTGGTAGGCCTCTAGGGTGGTGAACTCGGGGTTGTGCCTGGCGTCGATCCCCTCGTTCCGGAAGACCCGGCCCAGCTCGAACACCCGCTCCATGCCGCCCACGACCAGCCGCTTGAGGTGCAGCTCCGTGGCGATCCGCAGGTACATCGGTAGCCCGAGCGCGTTGTGGTAGGTCTCGAACGGACGGGCCAGCGCGCCGCCCGCCTGAACCTGCAGCACCGGGGTCTCCACCTCGACGAAACCCCGCTCCTCGAACTGGCGGCGCAACTCGGACACCACCCCGGCCCGGACCTCTGCTATCCGCCGGGATTCGGGGTTGACCAGCAGGTCCAGCTCGCGGCGGCGGAACCGGACCTCCGTGTCCTTGAGTCCGTGCCACTTGGCCGGCAGGGGCCTCAGGCTCTTGGCCAGCAGTGCGAAGTCGGCCAGGTGGACGCTCAACTCGCCACGGCGGGTGGTCATCACCTCCCCTAGGGCCCAGATCCAGTCGCCCTGATCCAGATCCTCGAAGCCGGCCAAACCCTCCTCGCCGAGACCCCCGGCCTCGGCGAACAGTTGGATACGTCCCGAATAGTCCTGGAGCACACCGAAGATCAACCGGCCGAGGCGCCGGGTGTTCATGAGGCGTCCGGCCACCCGGACCTCCACCCCGGTCCTGGTGTCCGCCTCCAGGCTGCCGAACCTCTCGTGCAGCTCGGCGGCGGCTGCGTCCCGGTCGTATCCCAGCGGGTAGGGCTCGACGCCACCGGCGCGTAACCGGGCGACCTTGTCCAGGCGACGCGAGGTAAGAGGGTGCTCGGCCAGACCGGCCCCTTCGGGAACCTCGCGCTCGGGTGGTGTCTCGGGCTCAGCCATCGGTCGGCAGGCTACTCGCCCCGGCGGATAGCCCTGAGCATTCGTGTTCCCAAAGCCCACCACCCCCCCTACTCCCATAAAGCCCTACATATGAGACGCTGGAGCTGGTGTCCCGGGTCCTTCGTCGCCGTGTTCTGTGACCAGTCACCGTGGCGGACGGCGCGGGTCCGGCGTCCGGACAAAGGGGTTGAACACGTCACATACCTGCCGCATACTGTCCGGCAGTCACAAGCACCGCCGGTTTCCTGCTTTCGACGTCGAGGGAACCGGAACCGGGATCAATTCGGGAGCGGACCCGTAGGGGGATAGCGGGACGCGTTCGGACCGAAGGAGGTGGTGGCTGGGGGATGGGCCCGCCGGGGAGGGCGTATTCCGGCGTTTTTCGCGTTCTCGATGTCTCCGAGACTGATGACGAATCCCCGAATCAAGACAATAGGAGGGCACTGAAGACGTCCGGTTGTTGAGCACACTCCTAGAGATTGCGCTCCCATACGAGCCTGAGGCCTTCAAGGGTCAGGGTGGGGTCGACGGTGCTCACCAACTGCGACAGCGGGACTATTACCGAGGCGATCCCGCCGGTGGCAACCGTCGCCACCGGCCCCCCGCCTCTCCCCTCCGCCTCTTCGAGGATCCGGGCCAGGATTCCGTCGACCAGGCCGGCGTAGCCGTAGAGCAGCCCGCTCTGGATGGCTTCCACGGTGCCACGACCCACCACGGACCGGGGCTCCACCAGGTCCACCCGCCGCAGGGCGGCCGTGGCCGACACCAGCGCGTCCATCGAGACTTCGAGCCCGGGAGCGATTGCGCCGCCGATGTAGGCGCCGTCCGCATCCACCACGTCGAACGTCGTGGCGGTACCGAAGTCCACCACCACTGAGGGAGCGCCGTAGCGCTCCCGCGCCGCCACGGAGTTGACCACCCGGTCGGCCCCTACCTCCCGGGGATTGTCGATCTTGATGGCCATACCGGTCCGCACCCCCGGCCCCACCACCAGAACCCGCGACCCGACCAGCTTCTCCAGCGACGAGCGCAGGGCGGTTGCCACCGGCGGAACCACCGAAGACATGGCCGCCCCATCGAAGTCGGCGGCGCGATAGCCGGTCGGGCCCAGCAAGCCCCGCAACAGGATCGTGAACTCGTCCTCGGTCCGTTCCCGACCGCTCGAGAGGCGCCAACGGGCGACAATCTCGGAACCGTCGAACAGACCGATCACCGTCTGGGTGTTGCCGATGTCGATTGCCAGGAACATGGTCAGGCCGCCCCGCCCGGTGGCTCCATGGCCTGTTCACGCGCGGTCATGGTTCCCTCCGATCCGTAAAGGAGGCTGGGCCGTCCCAGCCTGACTCCGCGGTCCGCCGACGCGCCATGACGGTCGGCGACCAGATGAACGTTATCGATGATCCGGACCGGCCCGAAGCGCGCAGCCGCCACCAGAACCGTCTCGCCCTCGGCGATGGTCGCCGGGGTCATCGTGGCGGCCTCGCACAGACGGGCGTACTCCAATGCATCCTCGGGAACCGCGCTCCGCACGGCCGCCTCCAACACGGTAGCTCTCCGCTCACCCCGGTCGAACCGGTCGGCCGCCAGCATCAGCCCGATCGACAGGGCCAGAGCCTCGGCTCGGCGCGCTCCCAGCAGGACGTTGCGCGACGACAAGGCCAGGCCGTCGACCTCCCTCACGAGCGGGCAGCCCACCACTTCGACCGGGAAACCCAGGTCCTGGACGAGGCGGGCGATCAACGCGAGCTGCTGGGCGTCCTTCCGCCCGAAGTAGGCCCGGTGGGGCTGCAGGCCCGCCAGCAACCTGGTCACCACGGTGGCCACCCCGTCCATGTGGCCGGGACGGAACTCCCCTTCCAGCCGCTCCCCGATACCGGCCACCGTCACTCCGGTCAGGGGCCTGCTCGGAAACATCTCCTCCGGGCCGGGCACGACCATCAGGTCCACGCCGCATGCCTCGGCGAGCGTCAGGTCGCGGTCCGGATCGCTCGGGTAGCGGGCCAGGTCGGCGGGGTCTTCGAACTGCAAGGGGTTCACGTAGAGCGTGGCCATCGTCTGATCGCACTCGGCCACCGCGCGCTCCATCAGCGAGAGGTGGCCCTCGTGGAGGAAGCCCATGGTCGGCACGAGTCCCACCAAGCCGCCGGCCTGCGCCCTGGCCTCCGCCATGGTGGTTACCACTCTCAGGGCGACCCCCCTCCCTCGATGACCGGACCCGGCGAACGAGATCCTCCCGGCGGGCGGGCGGTCACCTGGAGTATCTCCTCCACCTCGACCCTCCCGGCCAGCTGGGCGGTCAGCCTGGTCAGAACCCGGAAGGCTTCCGATGCGTCCGGCGCGTGGCGGTCGACCGCCTCGATCTGGCGCCGGACGGTCCCGAGGTCGCCCCGCGAGATCGGCCCGGTCAACGACTCCCGGAATCCCAGGTCGAAGGCGTTGGCAACCGCCTGTTCCACCATCGGGCGGGCCGCCGCGGGATCGACGCCGGCCTCCGTGAACATGTACTCCGCCACGCAGAGCGCCGCCGAGACGTAGTTGGCGGCCACGCCTCCCGCCGCGTGGTACAGCGGCTTGCGATCATCCGCCACCCGGAACGGTCGGCACCCGAGCGACCGGGCGAAGGACTCCAGCTCGGTAGCCCAATCGTCGGGGGCGGTTATCCCGACGAAGGCGCCTGGGAAGGCGCGCGATCCGGCCTCCCAGCCCGGCAAGGTCTGCAGCGGGTGGAAGCTGCCGGTCACCAGGCCGGCCTCGCGGAGCGGGTCCAGGACCCGGACCGATGTCAGGCCCGAGAGATGGATGGCGCCGCGTATCCGGTCCGCCGGCGGAGACAGGGTTGCGGCCACCTCGGGAAGGGCATCGTCCCGGACCGCCACCACCAGCAGATCGGCCTCGGGCATCGGCTCTCCGATAAGGCGGATCCGGACTCCGAGGTGTTCGGCCAGCGGCTGGTGGCGGGTCCGGCGGCCGAAGATACCCACCAACTCGTGACCTGCGGCTCGAGCGGCCACCGCCAGCGATCCACCGGCCCGTCCCGGGCCTACCACGACGATCTTCATTCACGCTCCTGGTTGCGGTCCGGATGATCCGGTACCGATCCACGGACCAGATTACAAGCTCCACCGTGGTTGCAGACTCTGCCCGCGGCGGGTGGTGCGAGCGGGCCGATGCTCAGACGGCCACCGGTGCCGGGATGGCCGGGTGGGGGTCGTAGCCGATCACGCGGATGTCCTCGTAGCGATACGAGAACAGGTCGTTCCGCTCGGGAAGGACCAGCGACGGGAGAGGCCTGGGCCGCCGCCGGAGCTGCGCATCGGCCTGCTCGACATGGTTCCTGTACAGGTGCACGTCACCGAAGGTGTGGACGAACTCTCCCGGACGGAGGCCGGTCACCCTGGCCACCATCATCAGGAGCAGCGAGTACGAGGCGATGTTGAAGGGCACTCCCAGAAAGATGTCGGCGCTGCGCTGGTAGAGCTGGAGGCTCAGGCGACCGTGGGTCACGTAGAACTGGAACAGCACGTGGCACGGAGGGAGCGCCATCTCCGGCAGGTCGGACACGTTCCAGGCCGAGACGACCAGCCGCCGGGAGTCGGGGTCGGTACGGATCCGGTCCACCACGTCTGACAGCTGGTCGATGGTCCGGCCGTCGGCGCCGGTCCAGCTGCGCCACTGCACGCCGTATATAGGACCCAGGTCGCCGGTACCCGGGTGGGCCCACGCGTCCCAGATAGACACCCCGTTGTCCTGCAGATACCGGACGTTGGAGTCGCCGGCCAGGAACCACAGGAGCTCATGGACCACCGAGCGCAGGTGGACCTTCTTGGTCGTGAGCAGGGGGAAACCCCTGTCGAGGTCGAAGCGGAGTTGGCGTCCGAAGAGGCTGTAGGTGCCGACGCCGGTACGGTCCTCCTTCAGGGTTCCCTCGTACCTGACCTCTTGCAGCAAGCTCAGATACTGCTGCATCGTCTACCGGTGCGGTATGTCGGGAACACAGGTCAAAGTTAATCAGGCGCGCGGCAGCAATCGCGGTAATTGCCGCCAAGTGAATTTCGCGGCCTGATCCGGTCGCGCCGACCCATCAGAACGAGGTCTCGCTCCAGTAGTCGAGCACGTCGCCCCGGCCTTCCACCCGGATGTCATCGGGCGGGATCCGGTTCCAGAGGTACAGGTACAGGTCGGAGGCCCGGCCCGTCACGGTGCAATCCACCGGCCCCTCTCCCCCGGCACGGCCGGCCGAGTCGGCCGGTCCGAAGGAGACCGTCCAGTGACGGCCCGCATCGGTGGCGACCACCCTGAGGGTCTTAGCCTCGGGAGCTCTCGGACCGCGGTCGGGTCGCGAGATGAAGAACACCATCAACTCGTCGATCCCGTCCGCGGCGTGTTCCGCATCGAATCCGGAGACGGCGCCGGCGACCAACTCGGCGTCAACCCGATGGATGGCGGTCTCGTGGGCCTGGCGCCGCGCCCAGAACGCCCGGGAGTCGGGCATCTGCATGATGGTCCAGCAGTCGAGATCGTCGGGGGCCGACTCCAGGGCCGACACCAGCCGCGCGTGACCCTCCCGGAACCAGTCCACCAGCCCTCCGTCGGGGGGCCAGCCGCCGGGGAGCATATCCTCACGGCCGGGAGGCTCCGGCCTGGCATCCCGGACCATCGTGCCCGCCCATCGGTGCACCCAGCCGGTGTGGCGCAACAACTGCCGCACGTTCCACTCGGGACAGGTTGGCACCGGATCATCCAGGGACAGGCCGGCAGCCACAGTGGCCATGCGCCGGCCCTCGGAGCGCAGCGACCCGATCCAGGCGCTCACGTCCATCGGCTACCCCCCTGCGAGCGGGATCCTCAGGACCAGGTGATCCTGCTCCACCGACCAGACCGCCCCGCCGACCAGGGCGAAATCGGTGTAGTCCGTCTCGGCCTGCTCTATGAACGCCCTCCGGCCCTCGCCCGCCACCGGGGGCAGGGGACGCTGGCGCACGGCTTCGGCGCGGTTTCGGAAGCGTTCCAGCATCGCATCGATATCGAACTGTGCCACTGCCCCTCCTCTCTGGCTACCAGGAACGGTAGACGAGTACAGCGTGCTTGGAGCCGGCCACAGCCGGAGAAGACTACGCCGGACGATCAGACCGAGCCGAAAGGGTCGGGTATCTGTGGTCGGAACGTTCGCGCCTCCGCCACGCGCGACAGGAACTGCTCCGACGCTAGGTAGTAGCGGCCCCGCCGCTCTCCCACCGGTCGTAGCAGCCCGAGATCCACCAGCTTCCTGAGATCGGCCGATGCCACGCGCTCGCTTGTGTCGGCGTAGGCGACGTGCCGATACCGCCGCACCCGGTACCCCTCCGCCGCGTCGAACAGCGAACCCATGTTCCGTTCGTCCAAGCCGGCCTCGGCACGCACCCGGTCCACGGTTGCCCACACGCGGTTCGACTCCTCGATCCGCCACTCCATCGAGTGCGCCTGGTGGTAGTGGGCGCCGAGGACGAACCGAATCCAGGGTCGAGCATCGCGCTCCGGCGCCCAGCCGGTCCCCCCCACCTCGGCCAGCACTCTGTAGTAGCGAGGCGTGTTGATCCCGAGATACTCCTCGATGCTCGAGAACCAGGGATCCAGCGTGCCGTTGCGGCCCATGACCAGCGTGTGTAGGGCGCGCGCCATCCGACCGTTCCCGTCCTTGAAGGGATGGATCATCAGCAGGTTGAGGTGCGCCATTCCGGCCTGCACGATCGGTGGGCTCTTGTCGCCGGCCTCGTTGAGCCGCTCGGCGAGTTCCCGCATCAGCCCGGGCACCATCTCGCTAGCCGGACCTTCGTAGTCACCCACGAAGATAGGACCAGGTCGGTACAGGCCAGGGAGCTTGTCATGATCGTGCTGCATCATCATGTAGTGGAGGCTGCGGAGCAACCCGTCACTGTAGGAGAAATGAGGATCGTCGCTCATCTGGATGACGTATCCCATAGCATCCCGGTAACCGGCCAGAGCCGCCCAGTCGGGGTCGGATGCATCGAACCGCTCGGCCCTATCCACAGACGCCACCGCATCATCACGGCTCACATGATGGCCTTCGATGCCGGTCGATGCCCGGATGGAGTCGGCTTCCAGAAGCCTCCGGAGTAGCCCACCCCATCGGCGCGGTTCGTACAGTTGATATCGCAGGCGATGCCGGACACCATCGATCGCGGCGACCACCTCCAGTTCCGCATTGTCGGGTGCAGGGGGCTGGAACAACATTTCCGTTATTCCTTTACATAGGGAAGAAGTTCCTATATTAAAGGAACACCCTGGAATCTGGAAATCGATCCTCACCGGAGGTATTCAGCTGTCCGCCCCGTCTCCGGCGGGCGGCCCTTCGACACCCGCGGGCTGCTCAGAGGCCGCACCGAGGTGCTCCTCGTCCACGTGGTGCTGCTCGACGTAGGTGGAGATGAACGCCTGGATGATCGCGGTTGCCGGAAGGGCCACCAGCGCGCCGACCACGCCGAGGAGCGAGGTACCGACCAGCACCGACCCGAACGCCACCGCGGGATGGAGCGACATCGTGCGGGCGGTGATACGGGGAGAGAGGACGATGTTCTCGATCTGCTGGTAGACCACCAGCCCGACGATCACGACCACCGCGGTGATGGGCCGCACGGTCAGGGCCACCAGCACCGGAACCAGCGCGGCCAGGTAGGTACCCACAGCCGGGATGAACTGGCTGACCACCCCAACCCACACCGCCAGCGCCAGGGCGTACGGGACCCCCACGATCAGGAGGAAGACGTAGGTGAACACCGCCGAGATCAGGGCCAGGAGGGCACGGGAGTAGACGTAGCCGCCGGTCTTGCGGATCGCGATCTCCCAGATGCGGCTCACCTCGGCCTGGCGCTCGGGACGCACCAGCGACAGCACCGTCCTGCGGAAGCGGGGCCCGTCCGCCAGCAGGTAGAAGGTGAACAGCGCCATGGTGAACAGCTGGAGCAACAGGTTGACGGCCTGCGCGCCCACACCGAGCACGCCGCTGGCCACGGACGTGGCGTAGGTCTGGAACGACCCCTGGAGGTCGAGCATCCCGGCCGACAAGTTGGAGAGGTTCAGGTTGAGACCGAACCGGTCGTTCAGGAGGGCGCTCAGGTCGGTCAACCAGCCGGGGATGTTGGATATCAGGGAGGCGATCTCCACCACCATGGGCGGGAACGTGACCGCCGCGAACACCAGACCGACCACGAAGGCCGCCGCGAACACCACGCTGGTGGCCAATCCCCGGCGCCATCCCCGCCTGGCCAGGAAGTCGACACCCGGCTCCAGCGCGAAGGACGCGAAGAGGGAGAGCAGCAGCGCCAGGAGAAAACTTCTCAGCCGGATGATCGACCACACGAGGAGGTAGGTGCCGAGGAATGCCAGCACCACGAGCACGATGACACGAGGTACCCACGGCGGCATGCCGTCGTGCTTCCGGCTTCCGTCGTGCTCCATACCGGAAAAGCCTAACGGGAAGGGCTGATCCGGATGAGGACCCGGGTCGCCCGGGCCGTACCCCGCCGGTAGAAGGGTGCTGGGAGAGACGGGGACGGTCTGGCGGCGATGCCTCGACCTGGGGTTTCGTTGCCGGCCGGCAGGCCGACGAGACGTCCTCGGTACGCTCCTAGAGTAGACCTCCGCACGAGAACAGGAACGCCCGGAGATGGACAGGCAACCGATCGTCTGGAAGGCCTCCGATGCGGAGGTGGCCCGCTCACGCACCGTCGACTTCATGGCCCGCCACGGGATCGACACCTACGAGGACCTGGTCGAACGCTCCATCGCCGATCCAGAGTGGTTCTGGGAGGCCGCCATCGGCTATCTGCGCGTCCCCTTCTCGGAGCCCTATCACACCCTGGTCGATACCAGCGACGGGATCCAGTTTCCCCGGTGGTTCTCGGGCGGGGAGATCAACCTCTCGGAGGTGTGCGTGGATCGCTGGGTGGTGCAGGATCCCGAGCGGACCGCGCTGGTGGCGGAGCGGGAGGACGGAGCCCAGCGGAGCTACAGCTTCGGCGAGTTGCTGGAGATGGTGGAGCGGGCGGCCGGCGCCCTGGCGGAGGCCGGCGTCGGCAAGGGCGACACGGTGGCCGGCTACCTCCCGATGATCCCCGAGGCCGTGGTCTCGATGCTGGCGGCCGCCCGGATCGGCGCCATCTACGTGCCGATCTTCTCGGGATTCGGTACCGAGGCGGTCGCCTCCAGGCTCGAAGCCTCGCAACCCGCGGTGATGGTGACCGCCGACGGATACACCCGCCGGGGCAATCCGATCGGAATGAAGGAGACGGCCGACCGGGCCATCGAGGCGGCGGGCGTCGCGCCCAACGTGATCGTGGTCTCGAACGTGGGGCGACCGGACACACCCTGGACAGCAGGACGGGACCGTTGGTGGGAGGAGTCGATCGAGACCGCCGCCCGCCTGGGCGCGGTCGCTACCGGCAGCGAGGATCCGGTACTGCTGGCCTATACCTCGGGCACCACGGGGAAACCCAAGGGGGTGGTCCATGTTCACGGTGGTCTGGCCGTCAAGCTGGCGGTGGAGGGCGCCTTCCAGTTCGAAATAGCGCCAGCAGACCGGGTGATGTGGATGACCGACCTGGGCTGGATCATGGGGCCTTGGATGGTGGTGGCCGGCCTGAGCAACGGCGCTTCCCTGGGCTGCTACGACGGCGCCCCCGACTACCCGACGCCCGGGCGCACCTGGCAGCTGGTCGAGACGCTGGGTATCACGGTCCTGGGCATATCCCCCACCCTGATCCGCGCCCTCCAGCCCCACGGCGCCCACCATGCCGCCGCGTGCGACCTGTCGGCTCTCCGGGCCATCGGCTCGACCGGCGAGCCGTGGAATCCGGACCCGTGGTGGTGGCTGTTCCGGGAGGTCGGGGGCGAGCGGGTGCCCATCATCAACATCTCGGGCGGGACCGAGATCGGGGCCTGCCTGCTCTCGGTAAACATGCTCCAAGGCATCAAGCCCACCTCTCTGGGCGGTCCGGCTCTCGGCATGGCGGTCGACGTGTACGACGAGAAAGGACACCCCCTGAGGGGCGACGTCGGTGAGCTGGTGTGTTCAAAGGCGTGGCCCGGCATGACCCGGGGCTTCTGGGGCAGTGACGACCGGTACCTCGACACCTACTGGAACCGCTGGCCGGACATCTGGGTGCACGGCGACTGGGCATCGGTGGACGAGGACGGCTTCTGGTACCTGCACGGACGTTCGGACGACACGCTCAGCATCGCCGGCAAGCGGATCGGCCCGGCGGAGATCGAATCGGCCGCGGTTGCCCATCCCGGCGTGGTGATGGCGGCGGCCATCGGCGTGCCGCATCCCGTCAAGGGCGAGGCCATCGCGATATACGCCGTGCCTACGGCCGGGACCGACCACAGCCCGGAACTTGTGGAAGCCATCTCCGGCCAGGTGGTGGACCATCTGGGCAAGGCCTTCCGGCCGATGGCGGTCGAGCTGGTCGACGACCTGCCGCGAACCCGGTCGGCCAAGATCATGCGCCGGGTGGTGCGAGCCCGGGCCCTGGGTCAGGAACCAGGCGACCTGACCAGCCTCGAGAACCCCGCCGCCGTGGATGCCATCAATCGCCTCAAGGTCTAATTGCCAGGTCGTTTGATCCACTACAACCAGCAACTACTGACCACTACCTGCCCTGCTGTCGCATGATGTATCGGGCCACGCGGAGGATCTGGTCGTCCGAGAGGGTACGCCGGAAGGCGGGCATACTCCCGATCCCGGCGTAGATGGACTGGACGAAGTAGCGCTCGGGCTTGTCGATCGATCCGGCGCCCTCGCCCACGAGAGCCACGCCGGTTCCGCCCCGCAGGTCCGAACCGTGGCAGCGGGCGCACATCTGGACGTAGATCTCCTGTCCGGTGGCGTCCTCGGGCAACTCCGAGCCTCCGCACGCCGCCATCACCGCCGCCAAGGCGACGGCGGCGGCCGCGCCGAGGATGCGCTTTCGCACCTTCCCTACTCGCCCCGGATCGAGTTCAGGTAGTTGTAGATGGTGATGCGGCTCACCCCCATCACGTCAGCCACCTCGTTGATCGAGCGGCGGAGCCGGAAGGCCCCGCGCTCGTCCAGCAGCCGGACCGCCACCTGCTTCTGAACCCGTCCCAGCTCGTCCAGCCTTCCGCCCAACTCCCCTTCCACCTGGGCGACCAGGTGATCCAGGGCGTCGTGGAGGGTCAGGACGCGTACCGCCGCCACCGTTTCCCCCTCCCACTCGAGGGGTATGCAGTCGCCGTCGGTCCCGTTCGGGTCGACGATCTCGGCCCCCATCGCCTCGACCAGGGGCCGGACCGCCTCGAGCAGGGGGTGCTCCTCCCTCATGGAGTGACCGTCATGGTCACCGCCACCCGGGTGGCCCCGGCCTCCATCGCCGCCCTGATACCCGCGGCCGCCCTGTCGAGCACCACGTCAAGGTCGCCCTCGACAGCGGTTCCGAACGGGCCTATGTCAGGCGACAACGGAGCGAGCGCCTCTATGGCCGCCTGGACGTGGGGACCCTGCCTGCCCTCGGTGAAAGGCTCCACAGTGAACTCGGCTCGGGCAAGCACTCTCCACACTCCTTGATCTTGGACGTTACGAGGTTATACCCCGCCGCATGGTTGCCGAATTTGCTTCGGGGATTGCTAGGATTTTGACAAAATGTAAAAGATAGCCCGGAGGAGCCGGTCGCGAAGACCGGCGAGCAGGCCCTCCTGGCTGGAGGAGGCGACCATGACCCTGATCGCAGAGAGGACCATCGACTTCACTCTCAACGGCCGGGCCGTCTCCGTCCGCGCCGACCATCCCCACCTGCTGTCTGCCCTTCGCGAGGAGCTCGACGTCACATCGGTCAAGGACGGCTGCGCGCCCTCGGGCCAGTGCGGGTGCTGCACCGTCCTGGTCAACGGACGCGCCTTCGTGGCCTGCGTGCTGGCGCTGGAGAAGATCGAGGGCAAGGAAGTGGTCACCCTCGAAGGGTTCGACCCGGCGGAGCGGGACCGCCTTGCGTCCGCCTTCGCCGCCACCGGCGCCCTCCAGTGCGGGTTCTGCACCCCCGGGATCGTGGTGCGCGCGAAGGCGTTGATCGATCAGAAGGGTGCGGGACTGACCCGGAAGGTCGCGGCCGGCCGGCTCGGCGCCCACCTGTGCCGGTGCACCGGCTACACCAAGATCTTCGACGCCATCGACATGCTGGCCCGGGGCGACATCCCCCCGCTCGAGACCCCTTCCGGAATCGGGAAGGCCGGCATCAAGTACGAGGGCTACGAGCTGGCCCTCGGCGACCGCGACTACATCGACGACATGCGCCTGGACGGGATGCTCCACGCCGCGCTCCGGTTGACCGACCACGCCCGGGCCGACGTGGTGCGGATCGACACGAGCCGGGCATTGGCCATGCCCGGCGTGGAAGCCGTCTTCACCGCCGCCGACGTTCCGGGCGAGCTGAAGGTGGGCCTGATCCACAAGGACTGGCCGGTCCTGATCCCCGAGGGCGGTCGCACCTCCTACTACGGCGACGTCCTGGCCGTGGTGGTGGCGGTGGACCGGATGACAGCCCGTGAGGCCGCCGAGGCGGTCGACGTGGAATACCGGGTGCTCAGGCCCTTCACCGACCCGGCCGAAGCGGTGGCCTCCTCGGAGGACGCGGTCTGGGGTCTGGAAGGCAACGTCCTCTCCACGTCCAAGTATGCCCGCGGCGACTTCGACTCCGCCTACCGGGCGTCCGCCCACCAGGTGCACGAGACGTTCATCACCCAGCGGGTGGAACACGCCTTCCTGGAACCCGAGTCGACGCTGGTGGTACCGGCCGGCAACGGCCGGCTCATGCTCTATTCCGGCGGCCAGGGTGTCTGGGACGACCGAGACCAGGTGGCCTCGGTGCTCGGCATCGATCCATCCCTGGTAACGGCCGAGCTGGTGTCGAATGGCGGGGCGTTCGGCGGCAAGGAGGACATGGCCAACCAGGCGCAGACGGCTCTGGCCGCCCACCTACTGGGCCGCCCGGTCAAGTGCACCCTGTCGAGGGAGGAGTCGCTCCGGATCCATGCCAAGCGGCATCCGATCCGGATCGAGCTGTGGGCCGGATGTGACGAGAACGGCAGGCTGACCGCCCTCAAGGCCCGGATGCTGGGCGATTCGGGCGCCTACGCCTCGGTGGGCATGAAGGTGCTGGAGCGGGCCGCCGGGCACGCCAGCGGCCCCTACATCGTGCCCAACATCGACGTCGAGGCAGTGGCCGCCCGCACCAACAACCCCATCTGCGGCGCCTTCCGGGGCTTCGGCGCCAACCAGGCCCAGTTCGCCATGGAGGGCGTGATGGATCGTCTGGCGCATTCGGTGGGGATCTCGGGTTGGGAGATGCGGAGCCGCAACGTCGTGGAACCCGGCGCGCTCTGGGGTCCCGGCCAGATCATGGACGACGGCTGCCGGGGCGCTCGCCAGTCACTGGACGCGGTCAAGCCCCATTACGACGCCGCTCGCGCCGCGGGTAAGGCCGTGGGAGTGGGCCTCGGGCTCAAGAACAGCGGCCTCGGTAACGGCTTCAAGGAGATCGCCGGAGCGGTGGTGCGGTTCACCAGGAACGGCGCCGTCGAGGTTCGCCACTGCTGGACCGAGATGGGCCAGGGGATCCATACGGTGGCCCAACAGGTCGCGGCGGAGGAACTGGGGATCGACCCGAAGCGGATCCGGGTGATAGTGGACACCAGCCGGGAACTCGGCGCCGGCCAGACCACCGGATCTCGGGGCACCCTGATGGGCGCCGGAGCGGTCAGGTCCGCCTGCCGGGCCGCAGACGCCGGCGGACGGCTCCCGGATGTCGACTACCACGGCGAGTACCGCGTGGACTGGACCAATTCGCTCAAGGAGAAGGTCGAGAACCCGATCATCCACTCCGCCTTCGGGTACGCGGCGCAACTGGTGATCGCTGACCGCCGCACCGGCAAGATCGAACGGGTGGTCGCGGCCCACGACGTAGGTCGGGCCATCAACCCGATCCTGTGCGAGGGCCAGATCGAAGGCTCGGTCCACATGGGCCTCGGATACGCGCTCAGCGAGGATTTCCCCGCCGACGAGGAGGGCCGACCCACCAACATGACGCTGCGGAGCCTGGGCATCATCAGGCCGAAGGACATGCCGGATGTCGAGGTCATCCTGGTGGAGGTCCCGCAGCCGAAGGCGCCGTACGGGATCAAGGGAGTCGGCGAGATCGGCCTGGTGCCGACCGCCGGCGCGGTGGCCGCCGCCTTCCACGATATCGACGGGGAGTGGAGGAACCATCTGCCGATGAACATCCACCACCAGGCCGCGAAGACGTGACCACCACGCCCGGGATGGTGTGTGCACACCACCATCTGTACTCCACCCTGACGAGAGGGATGCCGGCGCCCCCGGAGACGGCCACGAGCTTCCTGGGGATCCTCGAGCAGATCTGGTGGAGGCTCGACACGGCCCTCGACCTGGAGATGATCCGCTGGTCGGCCATGCTGGGGGCTCTCGAAGCACTGGAGTCGGGCACGACCGGGATCGTGGACCATCATGAGTCTCCCAACGCCATCGAGGGAAGCCTCTCCGTGATCGAGGAGGCCTGCCGGGAGGTGGGGGTGCGGGTGCGGGCCTGCTACGGAGTCACCGACCGGCACGGGCCGGATGGCGCCCGGCGCGGCCTCGAGGAGAACCGCCGCTACCTGAGCGAGGGCGGGAGCGGGATGGTGGGTATCCACGCCGCGTTCACCTGCGAGCCCGAGACGCTGGAGAAGGCGGCCGCGCTGGCCCGGGAGTTGGGCGTGGGTGTTCACGTCCATGTGGCCGAGGGCCCGGAGGACGCTGACTGCGTGCGGCATCTGTCGGGGCTGACTGAAGACAACTGGTTGCTGGCCCATTGCGTCCATCTCCCCGACGACCACGGGCTCCGGGGCACGGTCCTCCATCAACCACGCTCCAACCTGAACAACTCGGTGGGCTATGCCAACCCGGCCCGCTTCGCCAACCCGGTGGCGCTGGGCACTGACGGGATCGGCGCCAACATGATCGACACCTTCCGCCTCGCCTACGTGATGCAGCGCTCGGTGGATGTGACCGCCACCCCGGACACGGCGTGGGGATGGCTGGAGAACGGATGGAACCTGATCCCCGAAGCCAGGAGCGACCGGGTCACCTGGAGCTACGACCCGATGGACCCGTGGCACATCGCCTTCACCCCGAGTATCCGCCCAATTGAAGTTGAAGTAGAAGGTGAAATCATCTTCAAGGACGGCACCCCTACCCGAGTGGACGCCGCCGAGATCCGCGCCAAGGCGCGGGAGCAGGCAGCCCGATTGCACGCCCGCCTATGACCGTCACGACGCACGCCCTACGGTCGGGAGCCGCCACGAGGGTTCTGACCGAGCCGCGATCTCCCCGCGAACCTGGCCGACCCACCCCACCGAGAACGCGAAAATCGCCCGAACCGGCGCTCTGCGCCGGGCCCTCCCCCACCACCACCTTTCCGAGGGACCGGACGCGGCCCGCTAAGCCCCTGCCGGGGTGGCCTTCCGGTCTGATGAACCCGATCCGGCCGGAGGGACGTCCTGTTCCGGCCGCCGGTGCCTTGGCGTCCACCAACGTATCCGGGGGGTGTGACACGATCCGGCGGTTCGATCAGCCGGAGTCGGGAGGGGCCGGATGACCGAGGCCCACGAGCCCCTCACGCCCTTCAGCCTGTCCGACCTCCTGGCCCGGATCAGCCACGAGTGGGAGAGCCGGCACCGTATCTACGACCTGCCGACGGCCCGATTCTTCAACGTGTCGAAGGGCCCCGACATATCGATCGACTTCCTGGGACGGCCGGCGGCGACTCCGGTCGGCCCGGCGGCCGGGCCGCACAGCCAGATGGCCCAGAACATCGTGCTGTCCTGGTTGGGAGGCTCCCGGCTCATGGAGCTCAAGACCGTCCAGATCATGGACGAACTCGAGATCGGGCGGCCATGCATCGACATGGAGACCATCGGCTACAACATCGAGTGGAGCCAGGAGCTCAAGATCCCCCAGTCGCTCGAGGAGTACGTCAAGGCCTGGATGATCATCGAGATGCTGCGCCGCTGGGACGAGGTCACCCCCCTCCTGGGTACGGATACCGGACCGCTCATCTTCGACCTCTCGGTGGGTTACGACCTGGCCGGCATATCCACCGACCGGGTGGCCTGGTTCATCGACTCGATGATGGACGCCCGGGAGGAGATCGAGCGGCTCCGGCCCCAGATCGGAGGGGAGTTCGCCCGGTTCCGCGACATGGACTTCCCCGCCCGGATCGCCGACACCGTCACCCTATCCACCTTCCACGGCTGCCCTCCCGACGAGATCGAGTCGATCACCAAGCACCTGATCACCCGGCACGGGCTGGACGTCATCGTCAAGCTCAACCCCACCCTCCTGGGCTTCGAACGGGTGAAGGAGATCGTCACCGAGACCCTGGGCTACGACACGACGGTGCTCCGCAAGGAGGACTTCGACAACGATCTGCAGTTCCCCCGGGGGCTCGAACTGATCGGCCAGCTCAACACGTTCGCGGCCGATCACGGGCGCCGATTCGGGATCAAGCTCACCAACACGCTGGTGGTCGAGAACACCAAGGGCTTCATGCCCGACAACACCATGTACCTGTCGGGACCGCCCCTCCACGTGGTCTCCACCACCCTCCTGGGAGAGCTCCACAAGGCGTTGCCAGGAATGCTTCGGGTGGACGGCCAGGACGGCCCGGTGCAGGTGTCCTTCTCGGCCGGGATCACCAAGGAGAACCTGCCAGCGGCGGCCGGACTGGGCCTGGCGCCACTGACCGTGTGCTCCGACCTGCTCAAGCCGGGCGGGTACGGGCGCCTTGCCCCGATGTTGAAGGCCCTCTGGAAGGCCATGGACCGGGTCGGCGCCGGGTCGCTGCCGGATTGGCAGGCGCACCAGGCCGAACTCGCCGATGGCCAGGGCGCGGTCTCCTCCTACATCGCCACGCTCCACAATCCGGCCACCAACCGCAAGTACACCCTGGCCGGCAACTCCAAGCTGCCCCGCTCCGTGGACCACGAGCTCCAGATGTGGGGGTGCGTGGCCTGCAACTTCTGCGTCACAGTCTGCCCCAACGACGCCTTCTTCCGGATTCCCACCCCCGATGAGCTGGATGCCACCGGCCTCCAGCAGTACCTGGTGCTCACCGAACTGTGCAACGAGTGCGGCAACTGCATGGTGTTCTGCCCCGAGATCGGCGACCCGGCGGTGATCAAGCCGCGGCTGTTCATCGACCCGGACCGCTTCGAGGCCGAGACGGACCAGGCGTTCCTCATCCACCAGGACCCGGACGGATACTGGGTGCAGCCCAACGCGGCGGCGGCCGACCACACCGGCGATCTGCTCCTCCTGCTCAACGGCGAGGAGGGCTTCGTGCTCCCACCCTCCGCCAAGCCCTGGACCGAGGATCCGGAGCGGGCCGACCTCTACCAGACGGAGCAGCCGGCTTGACCCTCTCCATGGAGGACGTCCGGCGCTTCGTCAGGGCGGATCAGGGTCTGGCCGTGGTCTCCTTCGCCCGGCCGGACGGCTCGGTGCACTCGTCCCTGGTGAATGCAGGAGTGATGGATCATCCTGTCACCGGAGTGGAATCGGTGGCCCTGGTGGTGCGGGGCAACACGGTCAAGCTCCGCCACTGGCGCCACACCCCGAGGGCCACGATCCTGTTCAAATCGGGTTGGTCGTGGATCGGCATGGAGGGCGTCACCACCATCATCGGCCCTGACGACCACCTCGACGGCTTCGACCCGGCACGGGTTCCCCAGCTGCTGAGGGACGTGTTCACGGCTGCGGGCGGCACCCACGAGGACTGGGACGAGTACGACCGGGTGATGGCCGCCGAACACCGCACCGCCGTCTTCATCGAACCCGCCCGGATAACCGGGTCAGGCTGAGCGCATCAACCCCATACCGAGGAGGTCGAACGATGAACCTGCTGCCGGGCGTGGAAGCCCAATCGATCACCACCAGCCGGCTCCGCACCCACTACTACCGATCCGGACCGCCCGACGGCATCCCGGTCGTGATGATCCACGGGAACCTGTCGACCGGGCGCTTCTACGAGCACCTGTGGGGCGACGCACCCGACCGGTGCCTCTTCGTAGCCCCCGACATGCGCTCATTCGGACGGTCCGACCCGGCCCCCATCGACGCCACCCGCGGGCTTGACGACTGGGCAGACGACACGTGGGCGCTGGTCGAGGCCCTGGGGATCGACACCCCTCCCCACCTGGTGGGATGGTCGACCGGCGGAGCCGCCATCGCTTCCTACGCCATGCGCCATCCGGCCGCCTCCCTGACCTTCATCGACCCGGTGTCGCCCTTCGGCTTCGGAGGCACCCACCGGGACGGCACCCCCTGCTACCCGGACTGGGCCGGCACGGGCGGCGGGACCGGCAATCCCGACTACACCCAGCGGCTGGCCTCCGGGGACCGAACCTCCGAGACACCGGTCTCGCCCCGTAGTGTGATGAACGCCGCCTACTGGTCGACCGAGTTCAGCCTTCCGGCGGAACGGGAGGATATCCTGCTGGACGAGGTGCTGCTGACCGTCTCCGGAGACGACGGTTATCCCGGAGACCTGACACCCTCGGACAACTGGCCGATGATCGCCCCCGGCACCCGGGGAATACTCAACGCGCTGTCCGGCAAGTACTGCAACTGGGCGGACCTGCCCGACCTGGATCCCAAGCCACCGGTGCTCTGGACCCACGGTTCCAACGACCTGGTGGTGGCCGACGGTTCCGTCTGGGAGATGGGCACCCTCGGCCAGATGGAGGTCATCCCCGGTTGGCCCGGCCTGGACGTGTTCCCGCCCCAGCCCATGGTCACCCAGATCAGGGACGTGCTGGAACGCTACGCCGCCAACGGAGGACGGGTCGAGATGGAGATGCTCGAAGGTTCCGGCCACGGCCCCCACATCGACGCCGCCGATCGCTGGTCGGAGATCTTCTTCACCTTCCTGGGATCCATCTAGCGACCCCAGTGCGGGCCGGCGGATGCGACCTCGAGGTCTAGCCCTTGTTGGTCTGCTGCCTCGGACCCTCAGCCGCCGGCACGACTCTCGGGTCGAGTAGCGGGACAAGCCGGGTCCGGTGGGCCCAGTCGATGATCTTTCGGTCCGTCGTGGCAAGACGCAACCCCGCGAGCATGGCCGTGGCAACGATCAGTTGATCCGCAGGGTCGTTGTGGAATCCGGTGTTCATCAGCAATACCGACTCGACGGCTATCTCGCCGCCGATCGGGATCTCGCGCAGTCCTGATCGGAGCCTGTCGCGACGCCAGACGCCGGGATGGCATCCCAGATCGATCCGCCCGTGATGGTGCAGGCGCGTGGTCTCCACGAACGTCATAGTGGATACCGCGACGCTGCCGTGTTCAAGACCGGACTCGACCACTTGCATGAACGACTCGCTGATCTCGTCACTGGCAATCGTGAGCCGGAGCAGGACACTGGTGTCCAGCAGCAGGTTCACCGGGATGTCCCGCCGTCAGACCGGATCGCCGGTCCCGGATCCGCCACGGTCATCGATCATGTCCCAATCGTCCAGGGGAATTGCCGGGTAGTCGTCGATGTCGGCGATGATCCGCAGTTGACCCTGGCACGATCCGACCAACCGGGGACGCTCCTCGCGGAACGGGCTGACCCTCACAACCGGTCGCCGGTGCTTTGTGACGACGATCGCTGTTCCCGTCTCCTGCACCTCATCCATGAGACGCAGGCAATGCGCCTTGAATTCCCCTGCGGGCACCGAGCGTTCCGATGAGAGGGGGCGTGATTCGGCCATACGGTCATTATAGTCATATTTATCTGACTATACCCGACGGGTCGTCCTCAATAGGATGGCAAGGCAAGATCAATTGCGGCGGCGGTGGCGGGCCAGGAAGAAGCCCACGCCGGCCAGCCAGGTGATCGAGCCCCACAGCAGGAGGGGGTCACCGGCACGCACGGCTGCGACCAGGAACATGACCCCCGAGACGGTGAACAGGCACCAACCGATTAGCTCGAACCTGCCGCCCGTCATCAGCCCAGGCCGGTCAGCGAGTTGAACTCCGCTATGAGTCGGTCGATCGGGTCGGCGAGGGCCTGGATGCCGGTCCAGTAGTCGTCGTCGTACCACTGGGCCTGGATCTCCTCGTAGGTCTTGCCCTGCTGCTCCACCCAGGTGTAGTACTTGAGGTTGTGGATGCGCTTGCGGTCGTAGTAGCCGAGCTCGTGGACGTGCTCCGTGGACGTCCCCAACAGGTGCCGGTGGTAGGCGGCCACCGCGTCGTGCGTGGTGAACGTGCCCCGGTCCTCGCTCAACTCGTGGAGCCGGCTCCGGTACATGTCCATCGAGTCGGTTGCGATCGTCACCACGATGTCCCGGCCGGTCATCTCGTAGTACTTGGCCAGCTTGATGGCGGACAGCAGGTTGGCGGCGCCGGAGATGCCGAGCAGGGGGAGGCCTTCGATGACGTCGGGATCGACTCCTCGGGACACCAGGTACTCCTGGCCTGCCGCCTCGTTGAACAGGCGGGTCAGCGACATGGCGGCCTCGTCGTCCAGTCCGATGGCGAAGTCGGTGTTCTTGACGTTGTGGACCCAGGGGATGTGCTTGTCACCGATGCCCTCGATCCGGTGCTCCCCGAAGCCGTTGAGCAGCATGGTCGGGCACTGGATGGCCTCCCCACCGGCGATGACCGAGCCGGGGAAGCGTTGCTTGAGGTAGTCGCCGGCGGCGATGGTCCCCGCCGAGCCGGTGGTCACCGCGAAGCCGCGGTACCGGTCCCCCTCCCCCATCACCTCGGCCAGCACCTCCTCCACGGCGGGGCCGGTCACCGACACGTGCCACAGGTAGTTGCCGAACTCGTCGAACTGGTTGAAGATCACCAGGTCCTCGCCCGACGCGGCCAACTCGTTGCACTTGTCGAAGATCTCCTTGACGTTCGACTCGGAACCGGGGGTCTTGATGATCTCCCCCGCCACTGTCTGCAGCCACTCGAAACGCTCCCGGCTCATGCCCTCCGGGAGGATCGCGATCGACTCGCAACCCAGGAGGTTGGAGTCGTAGGCGCCTCCCCGGCAGTAGTTCCCGGTGGAGGGCCAGACGGCCTTCTGGGATCCGGGGTCGAACTGGCCGGTGACCAGGCGGGGCACGAGACACCCGAAGGCGGCGCCCACCTTGTGTGCACCCGTGGGGAACCATTTGCCGATCAGGGAGATGATCCGGGCGTCGACGCCGGTCAACTCGGAGGGCCACTCCACGTAGTTCACCCCGCCGAAGCCTCCCCCGCGGGAGACGGGCTGGTTGTGCCAGGTGATCCGGAAGAGGTTGAGCGGGTGGAGATCCCACAGCCCGATGTCCTCGAGCCCCTCACGGACGTCGGAGGGGATCAGACCCGGATCCCGCATCTGCGCGAGGGTGGGTACGCGCACCCCGCGGTCCCGGGTGTGGACGGCCACCACCTCGAGGGTGGCCTCATCAACTGTCAGATCGATCATGCCTGCTTCCTTAGGTTCTCGAGCCACTGTTCCATTCTGGCGGCAATCTCGTCCGGGTCGAGCCCGTCCGGACCCCGCCGCACCGGGAGCGGCACGGCGCCGGTCCGGTCGATCCCGCGCATGACCCCGCGGATGTCCTTCAACCCCGATCCGGTGGAGATGACCACCACCCGGTCGGAGGTTCCCACCGGCGGGACGCCCTCCTGCGTTCCCGCCACCACCTCGGCCAGCCCGGCGAAGGCGGCGGCCGCGGCCGGCTCCGGGAAGATGCCGGAATCGGCCGACACCGTCGGGATCATCTCCAGGATGGCATCGTCATCGACCGACACCCAGCCGCCGCCGGTGTCAACCACCGCTGCCATCGCCTTTACCCGATCCCGGGGCAGGTCGGCGCTGATCGAGTCGGCGGCGGTGCGGGCGCTGACCGGCGGTTTCGTGATCAGGTCCTCTCCGTTCCGCCAGGCGTCCACCATGTAGGAGCTGCCGGCGGCCTGCACCCCGTAGATGCGGGGCATGCGGTCGATCCACCCCAGTTCCAGAGCATCCTTGAGGCCCTTGTGCACCCCTCCGATGATCGACCCGTCCCCCACGCTCACGAACACCGCATCGGGCGCCTCCCAGCCCAACTGCTCGGCGATCTCCAGGGCGACCGTCTTCTTGCCCTCCCCCACGTAGGGATTGATACCGGTGTTGCGGTTGTACCAGCCGAAGCGGTCGACCGTCTCCTGGCACAGCCGGACCGCGTCGTCGTAGGTGCCTTCGACCAGCATCACGAAGGCCCCGTAGGCCAGCAACTGGGCCACCTTCGCCTCGGGCGCCGTCTCCGGGACGAAGATGACCGCGGTCTGGCCGGTCCCGGCCGCCAGACCCGCGAGTGCGGCGGCGGCGTTACCCGTGGAGGCGGTGGTCACCGTCTCGGCCCCCTCTTGGGCCGCCCTGGCCAGCGCCACCGCCGAGGCCCGGTCCTTGAGCGAGCCGGTGGGTTGGCGGCCCTCGTCCTTGATCCACAGCCGGTGCACTCCCCAGCGTTCGGCCAGCCTCTCCGCCTCGATGAGCGGCGTTCCCCCCACTCCCAGGGCCGAGACCGCCACGCCGGACCCGACAGGAAGCAGCGGCCGGTAGCGCCAGATGGATCGCTCCGGGTCGGCCGCCAGGCTGTCGGGGCTCAGCACCCGGCCGATGGCTGCGTAGTCGTAACGGGCGTCGAGAGTGCCCACCTCCCCGCAACTGTCGCATACGTACCTACCCGGCGCCGGCCGGTACGTGTCGGAGCAGACGGTGCAACGCAGACCGGTCAGGAACACTTCAGACGCCTCCGGTACCGGCGGGGTCATGAGGAGGCCGCCGGGTCGAGAACGCGAAATATAAGGGGTTGAAATTGCTGCCGATTATCGGCATATTCCAATATGTCTCTACAAACATCACCGGGTCCGGACCTGGTGATCATCCGGACTGCGCCGGACGGGTGAAGCCTCCACACGGATTAGCAACACGGGTCTCCGTTGCGAGGAAGGGCGATTTTCCACTCTCGAAGAGAGTTCGATTCCGCCCACCCGCCGGCGCGGCCGGACCTGGATCGGTGGTGGCGGGGGTGGGCAGCCCGTAAGGGCTGGCGGCGCGGCCGGAGCGGTTTTCGCGTTCTCCGGCGCCGGGCCGGATCGGACGAACGGCTCGCCAGTTCGGAGCCCCACTGGCTGCAGGCTTCGTCGACCGAGCCCCCGACGAGGTGATCCATCAGTCGTTGGCCGGGGGCGCGACCGCGCCTCGCCGCTCGGTCACCAGGCCGTAGTGCTCGGGCATCCGGTAGTAGTCGAAGTTGAACAGGGTGCCCTTGTATGTCTCGCAGAAATCGAGATCGATGGTGGCCGTGATCAACTCGTCCTCCAGGGTGATGGCCTGGGCGATGATCTGGCCCGACGGGGCGATGATCACGCTCTGGGACAGGCTCTCCACCCCCTCCTCGAAACCCCCCTTGGCCACCCCGACTACGTACGCGCCGTTCTGGTAGGCGCCGGCCTGCATGACCAGGTGGTTGTGGAACCCTGACAGGGCGTTCTGGGTGGGATCGGGAGAGTAGTACAGGGGCGTGTTGTACCCGATGAGGATCAGCTCCGCCCCCTGCAAACCCAGTACCCGGTAGGTCTCCGGCCAGCGGCGATCGTTGCAGATGGCCATCCCCACGACGCCTTCGAAGGCCTGCCATGCGCCGAAACCGTGCGGGCCGGGCTCGAAGTAGTGGCGCTCGGCGTGCTGGAACGGGCGCGACGGCTCGTAGTCGGCATGGCCAGGGATATGGATCTTGCGGAACTTGGACACCACCGAGCCGTCCCGCTCCACGAGGATGTAGGTGTTGTAACGATGCTCGACACCCTCTTCGTCGGTGTGGAGTTCGGCGTAGCCGAGGGCGAAACCGATGCCGAGGCGCCGGGCCTCGTCGAACAGCGGCTTGGTGTGCCGGTCGGGCATCTCACGGTGGTAGTAGTGGTCGAACTCGGCGGGATCCTCCACGAACCACCGCGGGAAGAAGGTCGTCATGGCCAGCTCCGGATAGACCAGCAGGTCCACCCTCTGTTCCCCTGCTTCATGGAGGAGCGCCATGAGGCGATCGACAACCTCGTCCTTCGACTCATCGCGGGCTATCGCGCCCATCTGGCCCGCTCCGACCGTGATCCGTCTTGGCATCCTTGCTCCTCTGTTTTGGCCGTCCTACTTTACAGTTTGTAAAATGGGTGAGACTCCCCCTGAAGGGGATGCCTCGGGTGGCAAGGGAGGCCAGGCAATGCCGAACGTAGTGAGGGCTGCTCTCGTTCAGAGCGAGTGGACCGGCGACAAGGAATCGATGGTCGCCAAGAACATCGAGTACGCCCGCCAGGCCGCCGCCCAGGGCGCGCAGATCCTCTGCTTCCAGGAGATCTTCAGCGGTCCCTACTTCTGCACCGAGCAGCGCAACGAGCACTTCGACACCGCGGAACCGATCCCGGACGGGCCCACCGTCACCAAGATGATCGATCTCGCCAGGGAGACCGGGATGGTGCTGGTCGTGCCCATCTTCGAGGTCGAGGACACCGGCCACTACTACAACACCGCCGCGGTCATCGACTCTGACGGCACCTTCCTGGGCAAGTACCGCAAGACCCACATCCCGCAGGTGGCGGGGTTCTGGGAGAAGTTCTACTTCCGTCCCGGCAACCTCGGGTTCCCGGTGTTCGACACCGCGGTGGGCCAGGTCGGGGTGTACATCTGCTACGACCGCCACTTCCCGGAAGGATGGCGAGAACTGGGGCTGGCCGGCGCCAAGATCGTCTTCAACCCCTCAGCCACCACCCGCGGACACTCCAAGTACCTGTGGGAGCTGGAACAGCCGGCGGCAGCCGTGGCCAACGAGTACTTCGTCGGCGCCATCAACCGGGTCGGAAGCGAGGACCTGGAGGACACCGACTATTACGGGAGCTCCTACTTCGCATCACCCCGCGGGGAGATCATCGGCGGCACGGGCTCCGACACCGCCGACGACGTTGTCGTCCGCGACCTGGACCTCGACCTGATCGAGGAGGTGCGCCATCACTGGGCCTTCTACCGGGACCGCCGCCCGGAGACATACCACCAGATCTCGTCGCCCTGAGCCGGGCGATCCGGGGGTCGCGCCTTAGTCGATGATACGGCTGACGACTAGCTCTTCTCGGTCGTCGGGTCGATGATCTTGCCGACCTCGGTGACGACCGTAGCCGGAAACCCGCTGCGTTCGGCGTGCTCGTCGATCAACTCCGGGCTATCGCAGACGTAGATGCAGAAGGTCTTCTCGCCGGCTACGTAGCTGTGCTCCCACTGGATGGGCTTGCCCTCGGACTGCATCGCTCGTAGAACCGAGTTGGACTGCTCGGCTGCGGCGCGCAACTGCTCGCGCTCGGCCGAACCGATGTCAGGAATGTCCCGTTCGATGACGAAGCGTCGCATGGTCCTCCCTTGGTATCTCCTGCCCCGACTCTAACCCGGCGGGCCTCCGGTGTGTGGCCTGGCAGGGCCTGGGATGTGGGGCGTCACCCCCGTTACGGCTTGACATGGTGGGTGCTCGACTGGTTGTCGCCGCGGGACGATGGTTCGGTCAGCGGGCTCGGCGGTGGGCCCAGGCGCTGAAACCGACGACTACGAGGGCGGCGACGGCGGCCAATCCCACCGGCACGGCCAGGTCCGGGCCGGGCGGTCCCAGGGTGGTGGCGCCGGCGCCGGTCTCGTCGCCCAGCCCGGCGGGCCACGGCCAGAGGATGCGGAACGAGCCGAGCATCAGGCCGATCATGGCGGCCACCACCAGATCGTGGTGACGGTCCAGCAGCCGGTGGAGGAACCGCGAGAAGAGGCCCAAGCCGACGGCCGCTCCGATGGCGAAGGCCGCCAGGTGACCGAGGCGGGCGTCGTTGACGATCGCCAGCACGTGCTGGTACATGCCTATCGCCAGCAGCATGAACGCTCCGCTGACACCGGGCAGGATGAACGCGCAGATGGCCAGGGCGCCGGCGCCCACGAAGACATACCAGCCCGGATCGGTGACCACCGACGATCGCAACCCGAACAGGACGAACGACCCGATGCCTACGAGTCCCGCCACGAGGCCGTGACGGACACCGGGCTCGCGGATGATCCGCCACGCCACCCATACGGATCCGGCGATGAGGCCGAAGAAGACGGCGGCCGTCCGGACAGGATGGTCGCGTAGCAACCCCTCCACCACCCGCGCCAGCGAGATCACGGCGAGAGCCGCGCCCAGCACGACCGGGGTCAGGAACCACCAGTCGACCCGTCCCGCGGCGCGGCGGGCGCCCCTGAAGTCGCCCTTGAGAACTCTCCCGGCCGAGCTGGCGCCGGCGTAGACGGCGGACACCAGGCGCGGGTAGATGCCGGAGACCAGCGCCACGGTCCCCCCCGACACCCCCGGGACCAGGTCGGCCATGCCGATCGCGTAGCCCCTGAGAGCCAGCAGCAACGTGCTCGCCACGGAGGGACGGGCAGGACGGTTCACAGGTGCCTTACCGGCCCGGTTCGAAGCCGCGTGACCGGTCTCATACGGAGAACCGGACCATCATCACGTCCCCGTCCCGGACCTGGTAGTCCCCGCCTTCGACCCGCACGGCGCTGCCTGCCCTGGCCTTCGCCCAGCCGCCGCATCCGATCACCTCCGGGATCGTGGCCACCTCGGCCCGGATGAAACCTCTCTCCATGTCCGAATGGATCTTTCCCGCCGCCTCCCGCGCCGGGGTCCCTTCGGGAACCGTCCACGCCCGGGACTCCCTGCGGTTGACCGTGTAGAAGGTAACCGAACGCATGGCGTCCTGGACCGCCCGCAGGACCCTGGTCGGAGCGCCCTCCCCCAGGCCGAGCCCCTCGTAGACCTCGGCTCGCTGCGATGCGTCGAGGCCGGCCACCTCCTCCTCGATGAGTGCCGAGACCGCCAGCACCGGATTCGTGGAGGGCACGACCGCTCGAACCTGTTCGACGAGCCTGTCGTTCCCGACATCGTCCTCGACGACATTGACCAGCCACACGCACGGCAGCAGGCTGAGCGGCGCCATGTCGCGGAAGGCCCGGACCTCGATGTCGGACCAGTCCGACCGCCGGAGCGGGACCCCCTCCCCCAACCGCTCGGCCGCCCTGGTAACCGCCTCGGCCACCGGGCGCAGGCGCGGGTCGGCGGCGGCTTCCTTCGTGAGGCGCTCGTTGCGGCGTTCGAACATCTCGAAGTCCGACAGGGCCACTTCCAACAGCAAGTCTTCGGCCTGGCCGGCCGGATCGGTTCCGTGCTCGTCGGTCGGCACCGCCGACGAGTCGTGAGCCCGCAGCACCGCCAGGAGCAGGTCCGGCTCCCGCCCGGCGCCGAGCCCCCGGATCGCACCGGGGCGGACCGCCGGTAGGTCGACCAGGTCCAGACCGGCATGGGTGACCTTGCGGGACCCCTCCAGGGCCGCCAGCCGGTCGAGGGCTCGGTCCGGCAGCCGCACCGTGCCGATCCTTGGCTGGGTGGTGGTGTAGGGGTGGGGCGCGGTGAACGCCTCAAGACCGGTCAGCGCGTTGAACAGCGTGGTCTTGCCGACGTTTGGAAAGCCGAGAAGGCCGGCGCTCGTCATGAAGCGCTGAGGGTACCCACAAAATGCTCGGGTTCGGAGGTGCTGGCGCCGTCAACCGGGTGGAGAACCATCTACGATGGTCAGTCATGCGCTTAGCGGTGATCGGGGCCGGATCTTGGGGAACGGCCATAGCGAAGCTCGCGTCCGCCAACGCCTCAGTGGGGTTGTGGACCAGGCGGGCCGAGTTGGCCATGGACATCAACACCGACCGGCAGAACGCCGAGTACCTTCCCGGGGTCCGCCTGCCCTACCAGGTCACAGCCACCACCGGCCTCACCCGGGCCGTGAACGGAGCGGCGGCCGTGCTGGTCGCGGTGCCATCACACGGCTACCGGGACGTCCTCGAGAAGGCGCGCGGCATCATCCCGACCTCCATACCGGTGATCAGCCTTGCCAAGGGCATCGAGGTGTCCACCGGCCTGCGAATGTCCGAGGTCACCCTGGACGTGCTCGACGGTCACGATCCGAACCGGGTGGGCGCCCTGTCCGGCCCGAACCTGTCGGAAGAGATCATGCAGGGCCAGCCCGCCGCCACGGTCCTGTCCATGCCCGACCGGACGGTGGGCCGGGAGATCCAGTCCATCCTGGGAACGCCCCGGTTCCGGGTGTACACCAACCCGGACCTGATCGGGGTGGAGGTGGCCGGCGCCACCAAGAACGTCATCGCCCTGGCGGCCGGGGTGTCGCTCGGTATGGGATTCGGCATGAACACCATGGCCGGCCTGGCGACGCGCGGCCTGGCGGAGATGACCCGCCTCGGCGTAGTACTCGGCGGTGAGGCTCTCACCTTCGGGGGTCTCGCAGGCGTGGGTGATCTCATGGCGACCTGTGGGAGCCCGAGCAGCCGCAACCACCAGGTGGGATACCAGCTGGGCCAGGGACGCGAGATCGGCGAGATCACCACGGGCATGAAAACCGTCGCCGAAGCGGTGCGGACCACCGAGGCCGTTCTCCAGCTGGCAGCCCGGCATGGCGTGGAAATGCCGATCGCGGAGGCGGTGGGGAGGATCCTCTACCAGGGTGAGACCGTCCAGGAGGCTATGAAGAGTCTCATGGACCGGGTGCCCACGCAGGAAGGGCACGGCATCGTCGCCTGAGGCCTGTCCCGAATCTGCGATCAGCACCATCGGGGGGATCGTGAACACTGCGGTACGATGGGAGCATGAACGCCCAACTCCGCATCTATGACATCAAGCCGGGAATGATGGAAGAGTTCGCGGCCAAAGTGGACGAAGAGCTACTACCCATCCGCCTGGACCACGGCTTCCGGCGCAGCGGCCCATGGATCGTAGAAGAGTCCTACCAGTACGTGTGGATCGTCCACCACGACGGCGACGAGCCCTTCGAGGAAGTCGACAAGCGCTACTACGCCGATCCTCGTCGCGACGAGATGTCGTTCAACCCCATGGACTACATCACCAGGGTCGACGCCCGGATGCTGACCCCGATTCAGTAGGTGCAGCGCGGTCGGCGCCCTTCCAGCAGGGTCGCCACCGTGTCGACCAGCAGCCGGTGCTCCACCCGATGGATCCGTTCTTCGAGGGTGTGGATCGAGTCGTCGGGAAGGATCGGTACCTCCTCGCTGGCTATGACCGGGCCGTCGTCCACCCCCTCGTCCACCACGTAGTGGACCATCACCCCCGCCGAGGCGGCCTCTCCGGTCCGGTATGCCGTCCAGGTGTCCTCGATGGCGTTGGCGCCGGGAAACGCCCCGGGTAGCGCCGGATGGAGGTTGACCACTTGCTCCGGGAACCGGTCGAGGAACGCCGAGGACAGGAGGTGCATCCAACCGGCCAGCACGACCAGGTCGGGCTGCTCGGCTGCCACCGCTCCGGCCAGGTCGGCGTCGTAGCGACGGCGGGCAGTCGCGCGATCGCGGGCCTTCTCGAGATACGGCCCGAGCAGGCGGCATTCCTCCGGGATCCCGGCCCGGCGGGCCCGCCGGCGGGCCGGCGCTCCATTGCGGTTGACGATCACCCTGGCCAGCTCGGCTCGAATCCGACCCGCCTCCACGGCATCGATCAGTGCCTGGAGGTTGGTGCCCGATCCGGATGCCAGGACCACCAGCCGGGCGGTCACCGCCACGACCCGGTGAACACCACCCGCTCATCGCCGCCCGAGACGGGTCCGACAGATCCGATCTCCAGGCAGCCCAGCTCGGCGGCGCGCGAACCCAGGCCGCGGTCGATCACCACGGCCATGCCGATACCCATGTTCCAGGTCCGGAGCGCCTCGCCGTCGTCGATCCCGCTCCAGGCCACGAGGCTGGCGAAGGGCTCCCGCACCTCCCACGATCCCAGGTCTACGGTCGCCCCCAGGCCGGCGGGCAGGACGCGGGGGAGGTTGTCGATCAACCCGCCACCCGTTATGTGCGCCAGCGCCTTCGGCGCCACTCCCCCGGCTTGCAGGGAGCGCACCATCGGTAGGTAGCTGCGGTGGGGCGCGAGCAGCCTGTCGAGCAGGTCCGGCGCCGGGTTCCGGCCGTCGAGCAGGCGGCGGATCAGCGAGTAGCCGTTGGTGTGGGGTCCGCTGCTCGGCAGGCCGACCACCAGGTCCCCCTCCCCGATATCGTCGAGACGGGGCCAGAGGTTGTCGCGGTCCGCCATCCCGACGATCGTTCCGGCGATGTCAACCGCGCCCGGCCGGTAGACGCCCGGCATCTCCGCCGTCTCGCCTCCCAAGAGCGCACAGCCCGCCTCGCGGCAGGCTTCCGCGATCCCCGCCACGATGTCCGCCGCCACTTCGGGGACCAGCCGCGACGTGGCGATGTAGTCGAGGAAGAACAACGGCTCGGCGCCGACCACCAGGATGTCGTTGACACAGTGGTTCACGACGTCGATCCCCACGTCATGCCAGCGCCCGTAGCGCCCGGCCAGCTCGGCCTTCGTCCCGACCCCGTCGGTGGAGGCCACCAGCACCTTGCCCGGTCCGAGCCGGTCGGCCGCGTAGATACCCCCGAAACCGCCCCCGCCGGCCAGCACCTCATCGGTAGCGGTGGAGGCGACCGATGCGGCCAGCAGCTCGACCGTCCGGTTGCCCGCGTCTATGTCGACCCCGGAGTCGCGATAGGTGATCATCACCCGGCCGCCTTCGGGAAGGGCGCGGCGCCGGTCGCGGCCCCGGGTGAGCGGCGGCCGATGTCCCGCCGGTAGTGGGCGCCCTCGAAGGATATGGCCTCCACCCCTGCGTAGGCGCGCTCGGTCGCCTTCTCCAGGGTGCTTCCCAGAGCGGTGACCGCCAGCACCCGGCCGCCGGTGGCGCGGGTCACACCGCCGATGCGGTCGGTTCCGGCGTGGAACACCACGCATCTTTCCGCCGCCGCCCGGTCGAGGCCGGTGATCGGCGCGGGGCGGGCCGGAGCGGTCGGGTAGCCGGCGGAAGCCATCACCACGGTGGTGCACGCCGACCGCGACCATTCGACGGAGAGACCGCCCAGCGAACCGGTGGCGCAAGCCGCCATGATCTCGAAGAGATCCCCCTCCAGGAGCGGCAGGACAGCCTGGGTCTCCGGATCGCCCAGGCGGCAGTTGATCTCGAGCACCTTCGGGCCGGCGGCGGTGAGCATCAGCCCGAGGTAGATGACGCCCCGGTAGGGCGTGCCCGCCTCGCCGAGCGCGTCGAGGATGGGGCGGATGAACCGGTCACCGACTCCGGCCAGCAGGTCGCCGGTGGCGACCGGTGATGGGACGAATGCGCCCATCCCGCCGGTGTTCGGTCCGGCATCCCCGTCGAGCAGCCTCTTGTGGTCCTGGGCCGGCGGCATCACGGCGAAGTCGGCCCCGTCGCAGAACGCAAGGACCGACACCTCGACGCCCCGCAAGCGTTCCTCGACCACGACCTCGCGGCCGGCATCCCCGAACCGCCCCTCCACCAGCATGGCGCGGATGGCATCAGCCGCCTCGCCGCGGGTCTCGGCGACCACCACGCCCTTGCCTCCGGCCAGCCCGCTCGCCTTGATGACCGGGACCGAGGGAAGCCGGTCGAGATGTGCCAGGGCCGGACCGGCTGCGCGGAACGTAGCCGACGCGCCGGTCGGTATCGAGAGCGCGTCGAGATAGGTCTTGCAGTAGGCCTTGGACGCCTCGAGACGGGCACCGGCCGCGCCGGGTCCGAAAGTGGGGATGCCGACCGCCTCCAGCGCATCGGCCAGGCCTTCGGCCAGCGGAGCCTCGGGACCCACCGCCACCAGGTCGACCGACTCGCGCTCGGCGAGAGCCACCAGGCCGGCCACGTCGCCGGCGCCCACCGCCACGTTCTCGCAACGTTCCTCCCGGCCGGTGCCGGCATTGCCGGGCGCCACCAGAATCCGTTCCACCCGGGCGGAACGGGCCAGGGAACGGCAGATCGCATGCTCCCGGCCGCCGCCGCCCACCACGAGCACCGCGCTCACGAGTTCACTCTCCCCACACGGAGGCGAACCGATCCTTGACGCCGAACCGCAGCTGGACATACCGCTCCCGCTGGAACGGGTACACGCCAGTGAAGCAGGCGTTGCAGAAGCCGTCCTCGGCGTCCAGCGCCCGCATCAGCCCGTCGAGCGACAGGAATGCGAGCGAGTCGGCGCCGATCTCCTCGCACATCTCGGTCACCGACAGGCGCGAGGCGACCAGTTCGTCGGGGGTGGCCATGTCTATGCCCATGTAGCAGGGATGGGTGATCGGCGGACACGCCACCCGGACGTGGACCTCCGAGGCCCCGGCGTCGCGCAGCATGCGAACCAACTGCCCGCCGGTCGTCCCCCGCACGATCGAATCGTCGACCATCACGATCCGCCGGCCCGCGAGGTTGTCGCGGAGCGGGTTGAACTTCATGGCGACCCCGGCCTCGCGGAGATCCTGGGTCGGCTCGATGAAGGTCCTTCCCACGTAGCGGTTCTTGATAAGTCCCTCGGTGTAGGGCAGGTTGGCCTCCTGGGCGAACCCGACCGCGTGGGGTGTCCCCGAGTCGGGCACCGACAGGACCAGGTCGGCGTCCACCGGGGCTTCGCGGGCCAGCTGGCGGCCGAGACGCTGGCGGACGCTGTGCACCAGCTTCCCGTCATGCACGGTGTCGGGTCGGGAGAAGTAGATGTGCTCGAAGGTGCAGAAGGCGCGGGGCGGTGGCGGCGGCCCGCCCGGGCTGATGTGGAGACCGCGGGCGTCGATGCGGGCGATCTCACCCGGCTGCAGCTCCGCCACGAAATCGGCCCTCGTCGTCGAGAAGGCGCAGGTCTCCGAGGCCAGGATGTAGCCGCCCTCGATCTCCCCGATCACCAGCGGACGGAAACCCCAGGGATCCCGTACTCCGTATACGGCGTCACGGGTGAGGATCGCCAGCGAGTAGGCGCCCTCGGCCCTCTGCATGAGCGCGCGGATCCGGTCCAGCCGGCTGCCCTGGGTCGTCGCGAGGAGGTGCAACATCAACTCGGTGTCTGAGGAGGTCTGCAGGCCGATGCCGCTCTCCAGCAGCTCCCGGCGCAGCCGGGGCGCGTTGACGAGGTTGCCGTTGTGCGCCACCGCCAGCGGGCCGTCGATGGTCTCGATGACCTGGGGCTGGGCGTTGCGCAGGGTCGATCCACCGGTGGTGCTGTAGCGGGTGTGGCCGATGGCGGCGCCGCCTCTCAGACCGGAGAGGACGTCCTCGTTGAAGACCGAGCCGACCAGCCCCTCACCCTTGTGCACGTGAGCGAAACGGCCGTCATAGGTGGCGATCCCGGCGGCTTCCTGACCACGGTGTTGGAGGGCGAAGAGCCCGAAGAAGGCGATCCGGGCCACCTCCCGGTCCCTCGCGTAGACACCTATCACCCCGCACTGCTCGCGGGGGCTGTCCCGGTCCACGCCGGGCATCATGACCCCCTCCCGAGTCGGCGCCGGGCCGCCAGAGCCCGCTCGAGGGCGCGCTCGGGGGAGTTGTCCGTACACGTGATGTGGCCCATCTTGCGGCCGGGCCGCACTTCGTCCTTGCCGTAGAGGTGGAGGTGAACGCCCGGGTCGGCCAGCGCAGCCGGCCAGTCGGGTGGGGTGGCTCCGTCGCCCCACAGGTCCCCGAGAAGTTGCACCATGGCCGCCGGGCGGCAGGCCCCGTCACCGAGGGGCAGACCGCATATGGCCCGCAGTTGGCGGGCGAACTGGCTGGTCGGGGCGGCCTCAATGGTGCAGTGGCCGCTGTTGTGGGGCCGGGGTGCGATCTCGTTGACCACCAGGTCCTCACCCGTCACGAACATCTCCACACAAAGCACTCCGACCAGGTCGAGGTGGCGGGCGATCGCGGTGGCGAGTTCCAGCGCCGCGGCGGCAACGCCGGTAGCAACCGACACGGGAGGGGTGACGGTCGTGTCGAGGATGCGGTTGACGTGGACGTTCTCCATGACGCCGTGATGGGCCACCTCACCGTCGAGACCGCGGGCGACGATGACCGAGATCTCGGCATCGAAGGGAACCACTTCCTCGACCACCATGTGCTCGCCGTCGAGACTGCCGACCACCTGGCGCGCCGTGGACTCATCTACCGCCGTGAGCCGCACCTGGCCCCGGCCGTCGTACCCGAACCTGGCTCGCTTGGCGATCACCGGCGGACCGAGTTCCTCCACAGCCCGGACCAGTCCGGTCGCGGTGGAGACCTCTCTGAAGGCCGCCACCGGGCCCCCGGCCGCCATCAGGGCGCGCCGTTCGCGGCCGCGGTCCTGCGCTGCTGCTATGACCCGCCCGGAAGGCCGTACAGGTACGCCCGACCGGGTGGCCAACTCCCCCAGCAGGCCTACCTCGACGTTCTCGAACTCCCAGGTGATGACATCGCAGAGATCGACGAAGCGCTGCAGGGCCAGGTCGTCGTCATAGCCGGCCGCCACCTCGACCTCGGCGACCCGCCCTCCCGGCGTGTCCTTGGCCCCTCCGGTCAGCACGGCCACGCGGTACCCGAGCCGGTGCGCCTCGAAGGACAGCATCCTCCCGAGCTGCCCGCCCCCCACGATGCCGATGGTCGCGCCCGGCGCCAAGGCCCGTTCCATCACAGTTCGAGCTCGCTCGCCATGACCTCGGCGGCTCGCCCGGCGCGGTAGGCGGTGAGCCGCTCCGCCAGTTGCGGATCGTTGCGGGCCAGCATGGCCACCGCGTAGAGGCCGGCGTTGGTGGCCCCCGCCTCCCCGATCGCCATGGTGGCCACGGGCACCCCGGCGGGCATCTGGACGATCGACAGGAGCGAGTCCATGCCCTTCAGGGCCCTGCTCATGATCGGGACGCCGATGACCGGGACGACGGTGTGTCCGGCCACCATCCCCGGAAGGTGGGCGGCGCCGCCCGCGCCGGCGATGATGGCCTGGAGCCCCCGCCCGGCGGCCGATTCGGCGTAGCTCACCATCAGGTCAGGCGTTCGGTGCGCCGAGACGACCCGGCACTCGTGCAGGACGCCGAAGTTCTCGAGCACCTCGGCGGCGCGGCGCATGGTGGGCCAGTCGGACTCGCTTCCCATGATGACCCCGACGAGTGGTCGATCGGTCACGCTGCTGTCCTACCCCTCTCGCTCGCGGCGCGGCCGTCAGGGGGTGCGGTCATGGACCATGGTAGGCGCGCAGCGCGGCGACGGCTCGCGGTGCTGCCGGATAGGGCGCCGGCGCCAGCGGCCGGCGGGTAAGGGCCTCGAACACCTCCAGATAGGCCCGGGCCGCCCTGGCGGCGAGATCGGCGCCGAGCGGCGGCGGGTCGCCGTCGCCGGTGAATCCCTGCGCGGCATAGGCGAGCCGCACCAGTTCCTTGTCCAGGTTCTCGGGCTCCGCGCCGGCGGCGCGGCGCTCCTCGACGGTGGCGCTCCGCCAGAAGCGCGACGAGTCGGGCGTGTGCACCTCGTCGATGATGACCACGCCGCCGTCCGGGTCGACCCCGAACTCGTACTTGGTGTCGACCAGCGCCAGCCCGGCCTCCTCGGCCGCCTCCCGGCCCCGCTCGAAGACGGCCAGCGCCACGCTCCGTACCTCCTCCCAGATCCCGGTCTCCACCAGGCCATCCTCCACGATGTCGCGCTCGGTGGTCGGCCGGTCGTGGGCGCCCGCCGCCCCCTTGGTGGTGGGGGTGATGATGGGCCGGGGCAGCGGGTCGTTCTTCCGCAGCCCGTCCGGGAGGCGGATGCCGTAGGCGTGGCGGGCGCCGGCCGCGTACATGGTCCAGAGTGAGGTGCCGGTGCTGCCGGTGAGCCGGCTCCGGACCACCACCTCCACCGGCAGGGTCCGGCACTTGCGGGCGATCATCACGTTGGGGTCCGGCGTCGCGACCATGTGGGTGGGAACCAGATCGGCGATCTGGTCGAACCACCAGGCCGACAGCTGGTTGAGGACCTGGCCGCGGTACGGGACCGTTCCCAGCACCCGGTCGAAAGCGGACAGGCGGTCGGTGGCGATCAGCGCCAGGCGCTCACCCAGATCCACCACGTCGCGCACCTTGCCCCTCACCACCGGGCCGAGGTCGTCCACGGAGGCGGGATCGATCCCGGTGAACGGCCGGGCCATCGCCGGGCCGAGGTCGACGCCGGACCCCTTACCGGGCGGCATCGACGAACGCCTCGAAGATGGCCAGGCCCAGGCCGCCGGGCGGGCCGCCCGGTCGCTGCCAGTCGACAACGTGGTCCTCCGGATGCGGCATCAGCCCGACCGCCGTCCCGGTCGGGTCGCAGAGGCCGGCGATGTCGCCCACCGACCCGTTGGGGTTGGCCGGGTAGCGCCCGCCCGCCACCTGATCCGTTCCAGCGCGGCTGTCCTCCGATAGGTAGCGGAAGGCGACCAGCCCCTCATCCTCCAGGATCCTGACGACCTCGGGGTCGGTCACGGCCACCCGGCCCTCGCCATGGGCCACCGGGCACCGGATCAGGGCGCCCTCGATGGCGCTCAGCCAGCCGGACCGGCAACCGGGCTCGACACGCAGGTTGACCCAACGACACTCGAAACGCCCGTTGGCGTTGTCGGTGAGCGTCACCCGCCTCGGCGTTCCCGGTTCCACCAGGAGGCCGGACTTGAGCAGCGCTTGGAACCCGTTGCAGATTCCCAGCACTGGTCGCCCCGACCGGACAGCGCCGGCCAGTTCCTCGTACAGCCACGTCCGGAGCTCGAGAGCCAGGCGGGCGCCGGCGCCCAGGGCGTCACCGTAGGAGAACCCGCCGGGAAGCACCAGGGCGGCGAAGCCGGACATCGACACCGCTCCCCCACGGAGGTCGTTCATGGAGACGATGCTCGGGTCTCCTCCGGCCAGCTTCACAGCCAGCGCGGCCTCCGCATCGCGATTGGTCCCAGGAGAATACAGGATGAGGATCGGCGGCGCGGCTACGGCATCCTCCTTCGGGCTGTTCTCACAGGTTCCTTCCTCAAGGGCGTCCGTCCGGGGATGTTCCTCGTCCGGTGAAGGCTCGCACCGCCGCATCGAGGTCGATCGTAACCGGCTCAAGGCCGGCCACCGGCCCAGCCACACGTATACGGATGTAGGGCGCTGCGGTCACCCAACCGATGCGGCGTCCGAGCGAACCCAGCCGGGTCGCTATGCGGTCGCGCCGCGCCCGGGGCGACTCCAGCAGCAACCGTCCAGGCGCCTCGTTGGTGAGCGCTACCACGACGTTCTCTCCTGGAGCCGGGACGGTCACGTCGACCCCGAGCCTTCCACCGACTGCCATCTCTGCGAGCGCCGCCGCGACACCTCCGTCGCTCACATCGTGGGCGGCGGTGACGCTTCCCTCGGCGATCAGCCGGTGCACCGCCAGGTAGCGCCGCAGGGGATCCTCCACCGCGGGTGGGACCAGCCGGTCGCCGATGCCCAGCAGGTCGTCCACGAGCGAGCCCCCGAGCCGCTCCGAGGGCTCCCCCACCAGCCAGAGATCGTGACCGGTGCGGGTGAGGGCGCTGCCGATCGTCCGGTGCAGGTCGGGAACCAGTCCCAGGGCCGAGATGAGCAGCGTGCCTGGGATCGCCTCCCCGGCGAACTCGTTGAACAGGCTGTCCTTGCCGGAGATGAAGGGCATGCGGTAGCGGCGCGCCCCCTCCAGGCAGCCCTCCACCGCCCTCACCAGCGATCCGAGCCGGTCCGGCTTGGTGGGGTCGCCCCAGCAGAAGTTGTCGAGCAGGGCGACCCGTCCCGGATCGGCCCCCACCGCGACGAGATTGCGCACCGCCTCGTCGACCGCATGTAATGCCATGGCCCAGGGATCGAGCCGCCCGACGCGCGGGTTGATGCCCACGGCCAGCGCCACGGCCATGTCATGGCCCCAGGTGCCCAGGGGTTTGAGCACCGCACCGTCCCCCGGCCCGTCGGCCCGGACGCCTACGAACGGCCGGCCGACGGTTCCTCCCCGGACCTCATGGTCGTAGGTACGGACGATGGCCTCCTTCGAGGCGACGGTCGGATGGGACAGGAGGTCGAGAACGAGCTGGGCCGGGTCGGCATCGGGTACGCGCACGGGCGCCGGTGTCGGGTCGGCCCATCGACCGACCATCTCCCGTCGCGGGACACCCCCGTGCAGGAAGTCCATGGGGAGTTCGACCACCGGGGTCTCGGCGTAACGCACCACCAGGCGTCCGGTGCCGGTGAACGACCCGAGATCGGTCATCTCCACGTCGTGGCGGTCACACAGGCGGCGGAGGGTCTCGACCTCGCCCCCCGGCACCGCCATGACCATGCGCTCCTGGGCCTCGGACAGCCAGATCTCCCACGGTTCCAGGCCCTCGTACTTCAAAGGTGCTCCCGCCAGGTCCACCTCGGCGCCGAGGTGCTCGCCCATCTCGCCCACCGCCGACGAGAACCCGCCCGCGCCGCAGTCGGTGATGGCGTTGTAGAGGCGGCGGTCGCGAGCCTCCTCGACCACCTCGATGCAGCCCTTCTCGGTGATCGGATCGCCGATCTGGACCACCGTCCCGGCCTGCTCGGCGGTCGCCTCGTCCATCCCGGCGGAGGAGAAGGTGGCCCCGTGGATGCCGTCCCGGCCGGTCCGGCCCCCGATGGCGATGATCCGGTCGCCGACCCTCGGCTCGGTGGGATGCGATCCCGACGGCAGCAGGCCCAGCGCCCCGCAGTAGACGAGCGGATTGGCGATGTATCCCTCGTCGTAGAGCACCGCGCCGTTGACGGTGGGAAGGCCCAGCTTGTTGCCGTAATCGCCTATCCCGGCCACCACTCCGTCGCGGAGCCTCCGGGGATGGAGGACACCGGCCGGCAGATCCCGGTCCGCCAGATCGGGAGGCCCGAAGCAGAGGACGTCGGTGCAGGCGATAGGCCGCGCCGACACTCCCATCACGTCTCGAACCACCCCGCCGATACCCGTATTGGCACCCCCGAATGGTTCCAACGCCGATGGATGGTTGTGGGTCTCAACCTTGAAGGCTAGGTCGAAGTCACCGTCGAACGCGACGATGCCGGCGTTGTCATCGAAAGCCGACCGGAGCCAGGGCGCAGCGAGCTCTTCCGTGACCGTCCGCAGCGCCGCCAGCAGGCCGTCGTAGTGAGCGACGGTGACGGAGCCGTCCGCCCCGGTGTGCTCTAGGCGGACACGGGCCCGGAACGTCTTGTGCATGCAGTGCTCCGACCAGGTCTGCGCCAACGTCTCCAGCTCGGCATCGGTCGGATCCCTTCCCTCATACCCGAAGTGTTCCTGGATGGCCCGCATCTCGGCCAGATCCAGCGAGAGGAGACGTTCCCGGCTGAGACTCATGAGATCCGCGTCCGCCAGGCCGGACAGCCGGACGGAATCGACGCGGGCGCCCGCCTTGGCCGGTGCGTCGAAGGCGGGCGGTATGGAACCGAGCGAATACTGCTCGATGGTGTCGTTGGCCAGCAACCGCCTGCTTACGGCCGAGACCGCGGCCGCGTCGAGGTCGCCGATCAGTTCGTACCTGCGGGCGGTCGAAGCCCGTACCGGGGGCAGTCCCAGGGCGGCCGCGGCCCGCTCGAGCTCCCGCGCCTCGGTATCGGTGACACCCGGACGCGGCGCCACCTCCACCGCCGGATGGGGCGTGGCCTCCGGGGGACCCACCACCAGTTGGTCCACCACCGGGTCGGCCAGTACCTCGCGGCAGAGCCGGTCGATGTCGACCGCGGACAGGTCTCCCTGCAGGTAGTGGACCCTGCTGACCCGGCAGGCCACCAGGCCGGCTACGCCCAGATGGCGAGCTCCCTCCACGATCCGGCCCGCTCTCGGGTCGTCAGAGGATGTCACCTGGATGCGTACCGTCACGCCCCTGTCTCCCCGGACCGCCTGCCTACGTGGGTGGTCGGCAACTCGGACAAACCTCAGATGGCTGTCTGGTTTGAAGCTATCGGGAGACCTCGTCCAGCGCGGCCAACTCGTCCTCGGTGAGCGTCATTGTCGTGAACTCGATCAGCGGTTCCAGTTGCTCGGGGTTGCGGACACCCGCCAGCGCGGCCCCCACCCCCGGCTGGGCAGCCACCCATGCCAGCGCGACGGAAGCAAGCCCGACCCCGTGAGACCCGGACACCTCCTCCATCACGGCGAGGATGCGCCGTCCCTGCTCGTTCAGGTAGGCGGAGGCGGTGCCGGCCCGAGGGCTGTCGACCTGCTGCCCCGACGAGTACTTACCGGTCAGGAAACCTACCGCCAGTACGTAGTAGGGCAGGAAGGCCCATCCCTCGCGCCGGGAGATAGGAAGGGTCGTCTGCTCGACACCCCTCTCGACCAGGCTGTACATCTGCTGCAGGGCGATGGGACGGTGGAAGCCGCCGGCCTCCGTGACGCGCACCCATTCCTCGAGACGGTCCGCCGAGTAGTTGGAGAGGCCCAGGTAGCGCACCTTGCCCTCATCCACCAGTTCCGACAGGGTTCCGATGGTCTCCTCGAGGGGTGTGTCGGGGTCGTCGTAGTGGGTGTAGTAGAGGTCGATGACATCTGTTCCCAGACGCCTGAAAGAGGCTTCGATGGCAGCCCTGATGGTGGCGGGGGCCAGACCCTTGTAGTCGGGATGGTGGCTGACCTTGGTCGCGATGACCATGTCCTCGCGGTTGCCCCGGTTCTTCATCCACCGGCCGATGATGGTCTCGGACTCCCCGCCTTTGTTACCCGGCGCCCAGGCCGAGTACGAGTCAGCGGTGTCGAGAAAGTTGCCACCGGCTGCGGCGTAGGCGTCCAGGACTGCGCACGAGGTGGCCTCGTCGGCCGTCCAGCCGAAGGTGTTCGTTCCCAGGGCCAGCGGGTACACCTCCAGCTCGGAGCCGCCTAGTGGTCGTCGCGGCGAGTTTATGGTCAGGGCATCCTCCTCACGTGATGTCCGGTATTCAAGCAAACCGCGTTCATGGGTTGGCGGCAGCGGGCGGAACGATCCCCGACCATTGACCACCTCATGGCCGTCACAACCGCATGTCATAATCGGCTGGTGACGAATCAGACAGTGGGAAGGGTGCTCGGCACCGATGATTCGACTCCGCTCGAGTTCTGGGTAGCGGTCGCGAACGGTGAGCATCTACAGCTTGACGACATCGTCGCGCTCGACCGGATCCTGCCGACCGGCGAGGTCATCTCGATCTACGGGATCGTCGGGCAGGTGCGGGCGCGTCATGAAGGGGCTCGGTTCGACTCGGACGTCTTCCTGATCGCCGATGGTGTCCTGCCGGCAGACGTGTCGGAGGCAGCCCAGATCCAGGTCACCCGGGTCGTGCCTGAAACGTTCGTACCACCGCTGCCGGGCGCCGAGGTACGGAAGGCAGTCGACGAGGAGCGCGACGAGGCGCTCGACATGGTCGATGTCGAGCATCGGTTGCCGGCCGGCCTCACGCGCGACGGCCAGCCGGTGGTACTCGACCTCGAGTTCATCGACGGCACCAAGGGCGCCCACGTCAACATCTCGGGGATCTCCGGAGTCGCCACCAAGACCAGCTACGCGACGTTCCTGCTCTACTCGCTGTTCAACTCGGGCGTGCTCGGTGCGGCCGCCACGAACACCAAGGGGCTCATCTTCAACGTGAAGGGCGAGGATCTGCTCTTCCTCGACCATGCCAACACCCGCCTCGACGATACGGAGCGGGACCGCTATGCCGCGCTAGGGCTCGAGGCGGGGCCGTTCCGTTCGATGAGGGTGCTCGCCCCACCCCGCAAGGGCGATCCCAACGCTACGCCGGCCACCGGCGCACGGACCAGAGGCGTCCGGCCGCTGTACTGGACGGTCGCCCAGTTCTGCGAGCAGGGGCTCCTGCCGTTCCTGTTCGCCGATGCCGAGGACGAGCGCCAGCAGTACACCATCGTCGTGCAGTCGGTCACGGCGCAGCTGCAGCGTTGCGCGAGGCAGTCCCACACCTCGGACGGCGCCGTACGGATCGACGGGAGGACGGCGCGCACCTTCTCCCAGTTGGTCACGATCATCTGCGACAAGCTGCTTCCGGAGGACCCGGACGAGGACGCCGATCCGCAGTGGACCGGGCGATCGATCTACACCGGGACGATCAACGCGTTCGTGCGCCGCCTCTCCTCGGCGGAACGGCACGTCGCACACCTCATACGGGCCGACATCGACGATGCCGAGACGCACGCCATCGACCTCGACTCCCAGCAGGTCACCGTCGTCGACCTGCACATGCTCCATGACCGGGCGAAGCGTTTCGTGGTGGGCGTGGTGCTCCGGCAGGCGTTCGAGGCGAAGGAGGCCGCCGGCACCGCCGAGCCGCTGCAGTTCGTGGTCCTGGACGAGTTGAACAAGTACGCGCCCCGTGACTCGTCGAGCCCGATCAAGGAGATCCTGCTCGACGTGGCGGAGCGGGGCCGCAGCCTCGGGATGATCCTCATCGGCGCCCAGCAGACGGCCAGCGAGGTGGAACGGCGGGTCGTCTCGAACTCCGCGGTCCGGGTGGTCGGCCGGCTCGATGCCGCCGAGGCCGGGCGCGAGCAGTACGGGTTCCTGCCGGCTGTGCAGCGGCAGCGGGCCACGATCCTCAAGCCCGGTTCCATGTTCGTCTCCCAACCCCGCCTTCCCGTGCCCGTCCTGCTCGAGTTCCCGTTCCCGGCCTGGGCCACCAGGGTCGCTGAAGCCGATCTGAGCGGAGAGCGGAGCGATCAACCTGCCGACCCCTTCGACGGGCTGACTGAAGCCGGGCCTTGAAGCTTCTGCACACTTCGGACTGGCACGTTGGAAAGACGATCCGGGGGGCATCGCGGGCGGATGAACACGCCACCGTCCTGGCCGAGATCGCGCACATAGCGGCGCGTGAGGAGGTCGATCTGGTCATCGTGGCCGGCGACCTGTTCGACTCGGCTGCTCCGTCCGCCGAGGCGGAGAGCATCGTCTACCGGGCCCTCCTAGACCTGGCGGACACCGGGGCCGACGTGGCCGTGATCGCCGGCAATCACGACAACCCCCGCCGGCTCCGGGCGGTCGCTCCCCTGCTGCAGCTCGGACAGGTACACGTGGTTGCCGAGCCGACCCGTCCCGGAGACGGCGGCGTCATCGAATTGCGCGCCCGTGACGGATCGGACGTCCGGTTGGCGATGCTTCCGTTCGTGTCCAAGCGCGGCATCGTGCGCGCCAAGCACCTCATGGCCGGAGAAGCCTTCGAGAACGCCCAGCACTACAGCGACCGGCTACGCCTCCTGATCGAACGGCTGTGCGAGCCGTTCGGCACCGACACCGTGAACCTCTTGACGACCCACGCCTTCGTACTCGGCGGCCAGGCCGGAGGTGGCGAACGTCCGGCCCACCTGGTCGAGGAGTACGCCATCACGGCACAATCCTTCCCCGTCACGGTCGGGTACGGCGCGCTCGGGCACCTCCACCGTCCACAGGCCGTCAGACACCCGCTCCACTACTGCGGTTCGCCGCTGCAGCTGGACTTCGGCGAGGCCGAGCAGGTCAAGCAGGTGAATGTGGTCACCATCGAACCGGGCACACCGGCCGATGTCGAGCCAGTGCTCCTCACAGCCGGCCGTCCGCTGCGGACGCTGACGGGCACCCTCGAGGAACTGAGTGAGATGCGCGCGGAGGACGACGCTTGGCTGAAGGTAGTCGTCCAAGGCCCCGGCCGGGCCGGGCTAGCACAGACCGTGCGAGAACTCCTCGGTCCGGGGGTGGTGGACGTTCGGGTCGAAGCACCCGCCTCGGATGCCCGGAGGCGGAACCTCGATCACCGCAGCCGGTCGCCGCAAGAACTCTTCGGCGAGTACCTGAAGCACGAGAACATCGAGGACCGCCGGGTCCGCGAACTCTTCGGGGAACTGCTCGAGGAACAGGGCGATGTGCCGGCCGGGCTCGCCTCATGAGACCGCTACGCATCACCATGAAGGGTTTCGGAACGTTCCGCGAGCGGACGGACATCGACCTCGCCGACGTCGACCTCGTCGCGCTGGTAGGGCCCACCGGGTCGGGCAAGTCGACGATCATCGACGCCATCACCTTCGCCCTCTACGGAACGGTCGCCCGCTACGAGGACAACCGTCTGGTGGCGCCGGTGATAAACCAGACCAGCAACGAGGCCCGGGTGGCGCTCGACTTCGAGCTCGACGGGCAGGTTCTGACCGCCGCCCGCGTCGTGCGCCGGACCACCGGTGGCGGTGCGACCACCAGGGAGGCTCGCCTCGAGCAGGGCGACAACGTTCTCGCCGACGACGCCACCTCCATGTCTCAGGAAGTCGAGGGGATTCTGGGGCTGGATGTGGAGCAGTTCAACCGGACGGTCGTGCTCCCGCAGGGCAAGTTCGCCACCTTTCTCCACGACAAGCCGAAAGACCGGCAAGCCACGTTGGTCCGACTGCTCGGAGTGGAGCTGTACCAGCGGATAGGCCAAGCCGCGCGTCGGCGAGCAACCCGGGCTGGCAACCAGGTTGATGCGCTACGACCGGACTTCGATAGAGAGGCCCGAGAACTAATCGACGAGCGGCGTGCCGCAATCGAGAGTCGCATACAAGAGCTGGACTCGGCGCATGGCCGGTTCAAGGCTGATCGGCTAAAGATCACCGCACTCGACACCGAACTGCGTGACCTCAAGGCCTACATCGAAGTGCTTGATGGGCAACTTGACCGGATGGGAACCATCGAGAAACCCGACGGCCTCACCGAGTTGGCCGATCAGATCACCAAAGCGAGCGAGGCCCGGATCAAGGCGGAAGAGAAACGAAGAGAACTAAGTGCGACGAGACTCGCATTCAGGGAAGCCCTTGAGAACGGTCCCGAGGAAGCCATCGTCAAGCTGGGCCTGGAGAAACACTCCAAACTAGCGCAGCGAAGCCTGGACCACGCAGCGGTCGTGGCGCGGCACGGGCAAGCCACCCGAACGCACGAGTCGGCAAAGAAGGTGGCCGACCAAGCCCGCACGAGGCAAGGCGAACTAGAAGGGTTGCTCCAGCAGGCCAGGGAGTCGGAACGGAGCGCGCAAGCCGCCCTCGCGTCGGGCGTTACGACCCGCCAGGTTGAAGCGTGGGCCGCGGCGCACGCCCGCCATGAGGCCTCCGCGAAGGATGCCGGCCAGGCCACGCTCGCCGCCCGGTCTGCCGAGGAGTCGGTGCATCCACTCCTGGTCGTCTTCGAAGACGCCCATTCCGCTGCCCAGAAAAGCTCGGATCGGCTTGCCGAATTACGTCGCCGCGCCGGTGTGCTCGGTCTGGTCGACCTGCTCAGAGTGGGATCGGCCTGTCCTCTCTGCAGTCAAGAGGTCCACGAGCTGCCCGTTCATGACCTCGACGTCCACCTCGAACAAGCGCAGACGGACCATGAGCTCGCCCAAAGCCGATGTGCAGAGGCCAAGCGAGCATACGAGGACGCGGAAAGGGAACGGATTACAGCGGGCGCGGCCGCCTCCGCCGCTCTGAAGAGTCTGGCGGACCGCGAGGCCGAAATCGCTTCGATCCCGCAAACCGAGGAACTCGATGCCTTGCGGTCTGAGGCCGAAGGGCTGAGCAAGGCGGTGGCCCGCGCGGAAGAGGCGACGCGGGACGCCAACATCGCTGCCATACAACACCGGGAATCGTCCGCTTACAGCGACGCTCTAAGAGTTGAGCAGGATGCGGAACAGCAAGTCGCCGGGTTAGCCGCGTCCAAGGAGCTCTTGAGCAGCCAGCTCGAATTGCTCCGTTCCGAAATAGCAAGCATCCCCGGGAAGGATGAACTGGAAGCGCAACTGGAGGAAGCCAACCGGCTGAAGGAAGACCTGGATGTCGCCGAGTCCGCGTCCAGCGAGGCGGATTCAGCCTACGAGAAGGCGAAGTCCGAGTTTGAGAAGGTGAAGGGTCGGCGTGATCAGGCCATTAGATACCTCCTTGAGAGTCGCGACCGGATCGCCGCCTTCGGACCGCCGGCACTAGAGCCATCCGACCCGGCGACAGGCTGGGAGGTGCTGGAAGGATGGATCCGAGATGAGTTGCGTATCGCCCGCGACGAGCGGGAGACCGCCGACGCGAAACGGTCCGCGAAGTCGACTCGCCGAGACGAGATCGTTGGTGCGCTCCGGGAAAGATGCGCCGCTGTCTTCGGGGGGTCCGATCCCCGTGCATCGGTGGACGATCTGGGCGAGATGCTCGCCACGAACCGTGCGACATCCGATGCTGAACTCAAGGACTTCGACCGACGCCGTAGCAAGCATGAGGAGCAGCGTGAGCGTATCAGGGCGTTAGAGGAGCAGAAGGTGGTGGCCGAACGCCTCGGACGGCTCCTAAGGGCGAACATGTTTGAGCGATGGCTGTTGGAAGCGACGCTCGAACAGTTGGTCGCCCGGGCAACCGGACGGCTCTACGAGCTGTCCGGCGGCCAGTACTCGCTCACTTCGGACGACAAGAGCAATTTCGCGGTGCGTGATCACACCAACGCCGACGAGGTCCGCAGTGCACGGACCCTCTCGGGCGGCGAGACGTTTCTGGCCTCGCTTTCGCTGGCGCTGGCTGTGGCCGACGCCACCGCGGAACTGGCCCCCGAGGGAGCGCCGAGGATGGAGTCGATCTTCCTCGACGAAGGATTTGGAACCCTCGACCCCCACACCCTCGACACCGTCGCCACCGCGGTCGAGGAGCTGGGGACCACAGGGCGCTTCGTGGGGATCGTCACCCACATCCGGGAACTCGCCGACCGCATGCCCGTACGCCTGGAGGTCACCAAGACGGGAGGGTCCGCAAGCGTGGAAAGGATCGAGACCTGATGGAGTTCAGCGTCGAGTCCTGGGCGCCCGAATACGGATCGTCCCTCAACGTATCGGCGATCGAAGACACCGACGACCAGACCGATGCCACCGTCGAGTGCCGGCTCGACGAGTGGACTCCCATCGACCCGGCACCTGCGACCAGGCCCGATGAGATCGCCTTCATCGATGGCATCCAGCGCATCGACGCGCGCATCTGGATACACGAGAATGGCATCTCCACCCCGGCCGTATGCGTGTCGGTGGCTGCCGGCGCAACGGTCTGCGCGCCCGGAACGGCCACCACCCAGGGCGTGCGGGTCGCCCGTGCGCTCATCGCTCCCGCCTCCTCCACGGCGGGGCCGATCGGCACCCGCCACGCCACCTACGACTTCGTGCCCGCCCAAGACGCGACGCCCGAAGCCACCTACCTGGCCATTCACGGGCGCCGTACCGAACTGGAGGTCGGCGTGGCCCACTCCGTCTCCTGCGGTCTCATCGTGTTCGATGGCCCGTTGCGCGGACAGGGAGACCAGCGAGGCGTCGGTTACATCAAGACCCACCACAAGGTCTACCTCCCACCCGCAGTACAGGCGATACTCGGCGACCTGGGCGACGGCCAGCGAACGCCCCTCTTCTTCCTCAGCGGAGGCCCGGGAGGCGGCCGCTGGTCCTGGTACCTGCGCCTGCCCGGCCCACGGGTCCACCCGATGTCAGGGATCGTCCGGCTCGAACTCCCGGGGACGGGTACCGCGGCCGCGGCTGTCGAACGTGCCGACCACGTCAGCGCCTGCCTTCCCCAATTCGCCAGCGAGCCCCACAAGGAGCCAAGGGCGCCACAGAACCTGTACCCAATAAGCGGGATCGAGCGAGAGTTACGTAGGCGACTCGGCGACGCCCACCTACTGGAACGCGCTCTGCGCATCGCCGCGGGACACCCGGTCTGAGGGGTCCTCCATAGCCGCCATGAACATCCCTCGCTGGTCTCGTAGCAGCAAGGTGAGCGCTAGATCAAGAGGCATAGGGGTTGACCTGCCCCCTTGTTTGCCGCATATTTGACTGGTGAAAGGACCTGAACTGACTAGTCTGCTATCTAGTCAGCTAGGAGTTCCAGGATGTCCCGAGGCGAAGAGGATCGTATGGAAGCAACGTGGCAGGTTCAGGAAGCGAAGGCTCGGTTCAGCGATCTGCTCCGGAAGAGCCTGGCGGAAGGTCCCCAGGTCGTCACATACCGCGGTGTGGAGACAGCGGTCGTGATCCCGATCGAGCAGTGGCGCCGGATGGAACGCGCCACACGACGAAACATCAAGGAGTGGCTGCTCGCGCCTGAAGCACGGACGGAGACGCTCGTACC